>JBDHRB010000286.1:0-4047 GCA_039807355.1 Candidatus Competibacteraceae bacterium | reverse complement strand
GCTATGAGCCATATCATCCTTTCGAAAGTTTATTTTTTGCTAACGGTACACAAACTTTTAATCAAAATGTCTGGTCTAAACCTATTCAAATCGTAGATAACCAAGCGCCTTTTGGCTTATTCATGGGCGCACAATTTGATTCACTTTTGCACGCTCTGGGCGAAACAGATGGTGAAACATATAGTGGCACATCTGATTTCTTGCATACTCTAAATGTAACTTCCATTGTTGGCTTCAATGCAGCAGGCCAACAAGTGAACCTGACCAGCGCCATTGGTGCCAGTGGAACCCACTACACCGTTGCGGCTCCAGTTGATACAGGCACTTCAATCCCCGAACCCGCCAGTTTGGCGCTTCTAGGCATCGGCTTGGTCGGCATGGGCTGGGCGCGGCGGCGGTCCTGATTCGCCAGCAGTCTGTTTTTTGATGCAAAATTGAAATGGCGGCCTGCGGGCCGCCATTTTCTTTGGCCGGGAATCCAAACGGCCAAGTCATTAACAGCCGGCAAGTTATGAAAAATCCCTTCGCCACGGAATAGCCGGGAGTATCCGGTTGTGGACGACTCTCGACCGGCAAAGCGGATCAGCGGAGTGTTCCGCGCACGGTGTGCGGGAATCAGCGCCTTGTCATCGCCCGGCGCAGCACTGGCTACCGTGCGGTAGCACATTCGGTTACTGTGTTGCCGTGCGAATCAGAATCCAGAGCAGGGCTACGCTAATCGCCAAATTGAACGCCAGCATCCATTGCAGCAACTTGAAGCGTCCTTCGGTACGTTCTTCAAACAGGGTTAACCGCGATTCCAGTTTGCTTTCCAGTCGGTTCAAATCTTCTTTCGTTGCCAGGTCGCCCACGCCAGATTTCAGCACGGTTGCCAATGCCGCTGCTTGTGCCTCTGCTTGGCGTTCTTCAAAACCTGCTTCCCGCAAGGTCTTGACATAGGCCAAGGTGTCAAAAGTGATAGCCGTCATTGTGCTGTCTCCGGTTGCCGCGCTTTGCGATGCTTGTTCAGCCATGCCTCCAAGTCAGCCGGAGTCAAACGCCAGCCTGCAGGCGTGTTTGCGCCGGTCAATTCGCCATTGCGTAGCCATTTCCGTAGTGTTTGCGGATGTACCTGTAGGGTTTTTGCTGCTTGTTCCGGCGTGTAGGTTTCCATATTGTCACCTTGCCTTGAATCTCTACGGGTCCATTCCCCGCAGCTTGCTGCGGGGTCGTTTATTGCAGACAACATAACGCAATGTCAAAATACCGTCAAGCAGCCTAAAATTATTCAAAATTCATTCAAGATAAGGTTCTTCCGCATGCGCATGGAGTGCGGGGTTTTCGTCCCCGAACCGGGAAGTCTTGCGCGGGTCGAGTTAGGATTAGCGGGATTGGGTCAAGCAGCGGCGGTCCTGATTCGCCAGCCGTCTGTTTGATGCAGTATTGAAATGGCGGCCTGCGGGTCGCCATTTTCTTTAGCCGGGAACCCAAACGGCCAAGTCATTAACAGACGGCTGGTCATTAAAAATCCCTTCGCCACGGAATAACCGGGAGTATCCGGTCGTGGATGACTACCGGCGAACCCGTTAAAACTTGAGCAACTGCTTTTCCAGATAGTGAATATCCATGCCGCCATCCAGGAAGCGGGCGTCGCTGAGAATCCGCCGATGCAACGGTGCATTGGTTTTAATCCCTTCGATGACCAATTCCGCCAGCGCCCCGCGCATCCGGGCCATCGCCGCCTCGCGGGTTTCGCCGTGGGCGATCAGCTTGCCAATCATCGAATCGTAATTCGGCGGCACGCGATAGCCGTTGTACAGGTGCGAATCGACGCGGATGCCCGGCCCGCCCGGCGCGTGATACTGGCTCACCGTTCCCGGCGACGGCGCGAAGGTTTCCGGGTCTTCGGCGTTCAGCCGGCATTCCACGGCGTGACCGCGCACATGAATGTCCTCCTGACGGTAACTGAGCGGCTGGCCGGCGGCGATGCGCAGTTGTTCCTTGACAATATCCACGCCGGTAATCAGCTCAGTCACTGGATGTTCGACCTGCACCCGGGTGTTCATTTCGATGAAGTAGAACTCGCCGTCCTGATAGAGGAATTCAAACGTCCCCGCGCCCCGATAGTCGATACGCTGACAGGCTTCGACGCAAATCAGCCCGATTTTCCTGCGCTGGGCGACGCTGATGCCGGGCGCGGGCGCTTCTTCAATCACTTTCTGGTGGCGGCGCTGCATCGAGCAATCGCGCTCGCCGAGGTGAATGGCGTGACCTTGCGTATCGGCCAGCACCTGGATTTCGATGTGGCGGGGGGGATGATCCAGATACTTTTCCATATACACGGTCGGATTGCCGAACGCCGCATTCGCTTCGCTGCGGGTCAGATCGAGGGTGGTCAACAGCGCCGCTTCGCTATGCACCACGCGCATACCGCGCCCGCCGCCGCCGCCCGCCGCCTTGATGATGATCGGATAGCCGATCTCGCGGGCCAAACGCAGATTCTCCTGATCGTCGTCGCCCAGGGAACCGTCCGAACCGGGAACGCAGGGCACGCCTGCCTCTTGCATCGCCCGGATCGCGGAAACCTTGTCGCCCATCAAACGGATGGTCTCCGGGCGCGGGCCGATGAAAATGAAGCCGCTTTGCTCCACCCGCTCGGCGAAATCAGCGTTTTCCGACAGGAAACCATAGCCCGGATGAATGGCGACGGCATCGGTGACTTCGGCGGCGCTGATGATCGCCGGCATGTTCAGGTAACTCTCGGCGGCGGGCGGTGGACCGATGCAGACCGTTTCATCGGCCATGCGGACATGCTTCAGTTCGCGGTCCACCGTGGAATGGAGCGCGACAGTGCGAATGCCCAGTTCCCGGCAAGCGCGCAGAATGCGCAGGGCGATTTCTCCCCGATTGGCGATGACGACTTTTTCGAGCATGGCGACTATTCGATGACCATCAGCGGTTGGTCGTATTCGACCGGCTGGCCGTTTTCAACCAGAATGCGGGTGATCGTTCCGGCGTGATCGGCTTCGATCTGATTGAACATTTTCATCGCTTCGATGATGCACACCGAGTCGCCGATGTTGACCTTTCCGCCAATTTCCACGAATGGCTTGGAGCCGGGTGTGGCGGAGCGGTAGAAGGTGCCGACCATCGGAGCGCGCAGCAGGTGGCCTTTGAGCGGCGCTTCGGCCTCAGCGACTGGCGCGACTGCTGGCGGAGCAGCAACCACCGGCGCAGGCGGCGGTGAACCGTAGCCCGCCCAAAACGGCGGTGACATCGCCGTTCCGCCTTGAGGATGACGGCTGATCCGCACCGAATCTTCGCCTTCCTTGATTTCGATTTCGGCGATGCCCGATGTTTCGAGCAGTTCGATCAGCTTTTTGATTTTGCGAATGTCGGTGGGCATGGCGGCTAACGGCGGGCGGTGAGGTAATGGTCGGCGGCTTGCAAAGCGAGTTCATAGCCGTGTGCGCCTAGCCCGCTAATCACGCCGACCGCTTTATCAGACAAATAGGAATGATGGCGGAACGGCTCGCGGGCGAACACGTTGGATAAATGCACTTCGATGAACGGAATGCCGACGCCGAGCAGAGCGTCGCGCAGCGCCACGCTGGTATGGGTGAAGGCGGCGGGATTGATGATGATGAACGCTACGCCTTCGCTGCGGGCGGCGTGAATACGCTCGATCAACGCATGTTCGGCGTTGCTTTGAAAGCAGGCCAGTGAGTGCGGGCCGAGCTGTTGCGCCAGCGCAACGCAGCGCCGTTCGATATCGGCCAGGGTTTCGGCGCCGTACAACTCTGGTTCGCGGGTTCCCAGCAAATTCAGATTGGGACCGTTCAGTAACAGCAGGTTAGCCATAATTCAGGCGGTAGTCCTTGACAAAGCAGAGGGCGCGATTCTGCATTAAGCCTGAGAGGCTGTCCAGCAGCATGTTCGCCGCCGATGCCCGCCGGTTGTCCGCAGATCCCCCGCAGATGTCGTCATTCCGGGTCCGGCGCGACGCGCAGCCAGAAGGTCACCGGCCCATCATTGATCAGGCTGACCTGCATGTGCGCACCGAAACAA
>JBDHRB010000285.1:0-4049 GCA_039807355.1 Candidatus Competibacteraceae bacterium | reverse complement strand
TCGCCGGTAAAGTCAAGACGCGGGGCAGTCTGGCGCTGTTCAGTTCCGGCGGCGGCGTCACGATAAAACTGCCCGGTCAATCCCTCAACAGCCGCTGACTCCTGCTGCCCGACCGCCAGATAGGTGTGCAGTCCGGCGGTGAAATCAAACGGCGCATCGCCCGGATTGGTCACGCTCAACGCCACCGCCAGCCGGGAGCCGCCCAGCGTCACCGTCAGCTCGGCGACAAAGGGGTGATCCCAAAACCGCCGGCTGGCGGCGTTAGCGCCCAGGCGAAACCGGGCGCTGGCCTGACCGTTGGCCAGCTCCGCGTCGATCCACTCCCAGGAGATCAGCCGCACCAGACCATGCAGCGGCAGCGGCCCAAATCGGCCAAATTGGGGAAATGCGACGGGAATGCCGCCCCAGATCGCTGCGCCGGGGCGAAACGGCGAGGCGCGACTGAGAAATAAGCGTTCCGCGCCGTCAACCGCTCGCCACGAGGCGACCTGTGCGCCGTGCAGATAAATTTCGGCGCGGGCGCCGTCCGGGGCGTTGAGGGTGAGTTTGGGCAAACCGCCTGCGCCTGGTTCCAGGCGGGCGATGCAATTCACCGGGGGGGAAGGGTTCATGGACGCCTTGATGCGCTGCAAAAACGCGCATTCTAACCGCACCAGGCCCAGGAGTGGCGACGCATCGCGCCGTTCAGGGTTGATCGATTGATCAAACCGGGCGGGCCGGACAGCCCGCCCCAGCAGAGCCGCGCCTATTCACGCACTTGTCCGGCCCAGTCGCGGGTCTTGAACCAGTAGTCGTGGCGCTCTTTAAGCCAGCCGTCCTGCTGGCGCAACATAATCCAGTTATTGAAAAAATTCAGCGCGTCCGGGTCACCCTTGCGCAAGGCGAAGCCTTCCGCGCCTTGCAGGAACGGCTCGGCGATGGGCAAAAACAGTTTGTCGGGATGTTTGATCGCCTCAAACGCCGGGGTGGGCGCACTGGTGATAAAGGCGTGCGCCTTGCCGTTCAACACGTCCTGCAAAGCCAGCGCATCCTCATCGAACTGCCGGAGCGTGGCCTTGGGCAACAGCCGTTTCGCCACCGCCGCCGGGGTCGCGCCGCGCCGCGCCGTCAACACCACTTCTGGCTTGTTGAAATCCTCCAGGGTCTGGAAACCAGCGGCCAGTTCCTTATGCGCCGCCAGGTGCGTGCCGGAATGGGCGTAGGGCGTCGTGAAGTTGACGGTCAGATTGCGCTCCGGGGTAATGGTCAGGCCGCCAATAATCAGATCGAACTTGCCGGCCAGCAGCGCGGGAATAATCCCGTCCCAGGCGGTCGGCACAAATTCGGCTTTCACGCCCATATCCTCGGCGAGGCGCTTGGCGACATCAATTTCATAGCCGATCAGTTGCCCGTTCTGGTCACGCATCGCCCAAGGGACGAACGTAGACATGCCGATTTTTAGCGCACCGCGTTTTTTGATGGTTTCCAGCACGCTGCCGGCGGCCAGTTCCTGCGGGATATTCTGGGCGCGCACCAACGGCGACCCGACCAGCGCCAGGGTGAGCATCAGCAGGGTCAGCAGGGTCAGGATGCGGTTTTTCATAGTCATCAACCTCGTGGAGAATCAGGCGGCGGATTTACTCGCCGGATGATGGGCCGCTCGACAACGGCGGAAATTCCGGATGCGGGGATTCCTGTTGCCAAACCGCCGGGTTATAGCGCAGACAATTGGGAACGCACGCGCATTCAAACGCAATCTTCATCGGCGCAATCCGCCCCTCGTCTTTCAACTGAAACAGCTTGGGCACCACCCGGTCGCGCAGGGTTTCCGGGTCGATGGTGTTGACGTAAATCTTGGTGCCGCCTTCAAAGCCGGCTGGGGTTGACACCCGCCATTTAATCAGCACCCGCCACGGCATCGGCACATCGACATCCGGCGGCTTGTAGTACCACTCTTCATTACAGGGAATGTCCGCGCCGGCGGCGGCATGACAGCCATGCACCAGATCAGACATGCCGCGCAGCTCTTCCGGCGAATGATTCCACGGCTGGCTGCGTTCGCTCTTGGAGAAAATTTCCAGGGTCGGATAGCGATGACCAAAACCGGCGTAGGCAATTGCGTAGTCGTTTTCCGCGACCACCAGATTGCGATAGCCGGCGAAATTGACCGCCGCTTCGTTGTAAATATTCGGATTGTCCCGCACCCGCTGCAATTCCACCTCGTTTTGCACCCCGCGCTCGTCAATCGCCACCAGTTGCTTGTGCAGATGATCGAACGAAGCGCCCGCCGGCTTCAGCCAGTTCTGGAAAACCGCCACATAGCGGATATAGCGGTTATTGACGTACAGATCGCGCAGCGCGTCGATGGTGAAACGGAGATACTGATAATGCTCTTCCGGGGTCAGTGCGCCCGATGAGGCCAGTTGATGATCCAGGGTCGCGTCATCGCTGAAATGGCGTCGGGCGACGATCACTTCGTGGCCGCCGCCAAAAAAAGCGTTCGCCAATTGCAAACGCTCGTCCACTGACAGCCGATTGCGCGCCGCCTCGTCCAGGCCGGAAGCTCTCAGGCGCTGATCGACAATCTGCAAGACATGCAGGCGGCCCGCCTCCGAGGCCAGATAGCTGCATTTATGCGCTTCGATGGGATCGGGAATCTGATAACCAAAATTCTTTTGCCAGTAATCGAATGAGACGATCTCGAACAGATTGGGAATGCGGCGAAATTCGGCCACGCTGTCAAACAGTTGCTCGACGTGCAGATGCCGCAGGGTAGTAAAGCCCTCGGCGGTTTTAATCAGCCGGGCCTTTTCCGGCGGAGTCTCCAGATAACGTTCGGCGCAGAACGCGCAATAGGCGTCGCGCCGGGCCGGATCGAGCGGCAATGGATCGGGCGGTCTGACACCCAGCGGGCGGCGACCCCGGCCCGGCACGGTCCAGACTTCGGTGCCGGTGAAGGGATTGACCTGCTTGATGGTTCCATCGGCCATCCGCATCAGGTAGCTGGATTCGGGAATAGTCTGCGGCAACATGAGCAATTCGCCTCTCGCGGGTGCGAGCGCTGCGCTGGGTTGGGCAGCGCCCCTGGCTCCGGCAAATTTAGTTCAGAACCGGACGGCTTGCTATGGAAAACCCGGACGGGTTGGCCCTTCGATGGATTGGCGGCTTCGCGCCGCTCATCCCCTATTATAATTTGCGCCGCCACTGACCGATGTGAATCTGCTCCCTGCCGAATGAAAACCTCTACGCCGCACGCCCCGGCCCCTGATCTCTCCCAGCACACGCCGATGATGCAGCAATATCTGCGCATCAAGGCCGAGCATCCCGATATTCTGCTGTTTTACCGGATGGGGGATTTTTACGAACTGTTCTATGACGACGCCCGCCGCGCCGCCGAACTGCTCAACATCACCCTGACCACCCGTGGTCAGTCCGCCGGTGCGCCGATTCCCATGGCTGGCGTGCCGTTTCACGCCGTGGAGGGTTACCTCGCCAAGCTGGTCAAGCTCGGCCAGTCGGTGGCGATCTGCGAACAGATCGGCGATCCGGCGACCAGCAAAGGCCCGGTGGAGCGGCAAGTGACGCGCATTGTCACTCCCGGCACCTTGACCGATGAAGCCCTGCTGGAAGAGCGCCGCGACAATCTGTTGCTAGCGGTGCATCAGGTAAAAAACCGCTATGGACTGGCCGCACTGGAATTGAGCGGCGGGCGCTTCGTCGTCACCCAGCTCAACGATGCGGCGGCGCTGCTCAATGAACTGGAGCGGCTGAAGCCGGCGGAATTGCTGATCAGCGAAGGATTCGCCCTGCCCGAACCGTGGCGGCGTCACCCCGGCCTGCGCCAACAGGCTCCGTGGCGTTTCGATCAGGACAGCGCGACGCGCATCCTGTGCGCTCAGTTCGGCGTGCGCAATCTGGACGGTTTCGGTTGCGCCGATCAGCCGGTGGCGGTCGCCGCCGCCGGCTGCTTGTTGCACTATGTCAAAGACACCCAGCGTGGCGCATTGCCGCATTTAACCGGGCTGCGCGTCGAGCGCCATGAAGACAGCGTGATTCTCGACGCGGCCAGC
>JBDHRB010000284.1:0-4072 GCA_039807355.1 Candidatus Competibacteraceae bacterium | reverse complement strand
AAACGTCCCCGCGCCGACTTCCATATCGTAGGGTTGCAGCAGGACACAGCCTTGCCGCGCCCAATACTCTTGTAAGGCCAGGATCAGTCCCTGGAAGGTTGAAACATCGCGCACGGGCGTCTCCAGAATCCAAAGGGGACGGGAACGCCCCCGGTGTTCTTGTCAGATGGAGCGTCAAGTATAGCCCGGCGGCGCGCTGGGATTCATGGCGATTGCGCGGGGAGGATGGAGCGGCGCGGTTGCGCCGTCCGGTCAAGCGCCCGGCGCAGAAGCCAGCGGCACATTGTCGATCAGCCGCGCCCGGCCCAGCCAGGCGGCGGCAAAAATCCGCAAATCCGCCGCCTCACCCGGAACGGGACGCTGCAAATCATCCGCCCGGCGGATTTCCAGATAATCTGGACTAAAACCCGCCGCTACGAGTTGCGCCTTGCCGGCTTCCTCCAAATCTAGCGCATCCCGCGCTCCAGCCAGCCAGCGCTCCGCCAGGGCCTGCAAGGTCGCATACAGCTTTGGAGCGACCGCCCGTTGTTCAGGCGACAGATAGCCATTGCGCGAACTCAGCGCCAAGCCATCCGCCTCGCGCACCGTCGGCACGCCCACGATCTGCACCGGCAGATTTAGATCGGCAACCATCCGCCGAATAATCACCAATTGCTGCCAATCCTTCTCGCCGAACACCGCAATATCCGGCTGAACCATATTGAGCAGCTTGGTCACCACCGTGGTCACGCCGAGAAAATGCGTCGGACGGCTCGCCCCGCACAACACCGCTGGCAAATCCGGCACGGTCACCTGGGTCATGGCCTCCAGCGGACGCGGATAGACTTCGGCCACGCCCGGCGCGAACAGCAGATCAAGGCCGGCGTCGGCTAATTGCCGGGAATCTTCAGCCAGGGTGCGCGGATAGGCGGCAAAATCTTCATTCGGGCCAAACTGCAACGGATTGACGAAAATGCTGGCCACGCTGCGCGACGCCAAAGTGTGCGCCTGCTTGACCAAATGAATATGGCCGCGATGCAGGTTGCCCATGGTCGGCGCGAAAGCCACTTGCTCCCCGGCCCGCTTCCAGGCGGCGACCTGAGTGCGCAACTCTTTGATCGTGTGGATGGTTTGCATAATGCCAGCTCCTCAGTGAGGTCCAAACCGCTGTCTCGCCAGCGGCGGCAAATCGTCAGGCGATGCACTGCTCCGGGCCGGGAAATTCACCGCTCTTCACCGCCCGGACATAAGCTTGCAGCGCCGCCAGCAGGCTGTCGCAGCCTTGCAAAAAGTTTTTCGAGAATTTCGGTCGCCGCCCCGGCGTGATCCCCAGCATGTCATAGCAGACCAGCACCTGTGCGTCGCAGTCCGGCCCGGCGCCAATCCCGATCAAGGGAATATTCAGCGCCGCGGTCAACCGCGCCGCCAGCGCCGCTGGAATGCACTCCACCAGCGCCACATCGGCCCCGGCCTCCTGCAAGGTCAGCGCTTCATCGAGAATTTGCTGGGCGGCGGCTTCTTCCCGACCCTGCACCTTGTAACCGCCCAACTTATGCACCGATTGCGGCAGCAACCCCAGATGCGCACACACCGGAATACCGTTGCGGCTGAGTTGGCGCACTGTCTCGGCCAGATAAGCGCCGCCCTCCAGCTTGACCATCTGCGCCCCGCCTTCCTGCATCAGTCGGGCGGCGTTGCGCACTGCCTGATCGACCGTGGCGTAACTGGCGAACGGCATGTCGGCCATCAACAGCGCGGTCTGGCAGCCTCGCGCCACGCTGCGCGTGTGATAAACCATATCGTCCATGGTCACCGGCACGGTGGCGCGCTGGCCCTGAATGACCATGCCCAACGAATCCCCCACCAGGAGAACCTCAACGCCCGCCGCCTCCATCAACGCCGCAAAGCTGGCGTCATAAGCCGTCAGGACCGTGAATTTCTCTCGCTCGCGTTTCATTTGCGCCAGCGTGGAGAGCGTGATCGGTTTACGAGTCGGAGGTGGCTGATACATGGCGTACTCAAAATTGCGCCGCGCTGGCCGGGGAATGGTCAAGCGGCAGGTTGACGGATTGCTGAAAAGAAGCTGAACGAATCGGCCTATCCTAACCGGTTAATTTGCGCTGTCCAGACGGATCAGCGTTGGCGGCGGACGGCGGGCCAGCCAGGTGCGCAAAGCTCCCCGGCCTGGCAGGATTAAGTCCGGGGCCACATCGCACAGGGGATAAAGCACAAAATCCCGCTCCTGCAAGCGCGGATGCGGCAGGGTCAACTGCGGATCAGCAGATTGCCGGGAACCGTACAGCAAAAGGTCCAAGTCCAGGGTGCGCGGCCCCCAGCGCACCGTGCGCACCCGGCCCTGCTGATTTTCTATGGCCTGAAGCGCATCCAGCAGCGCCTCTGCGGATAATGTCGTATCCAGCGCAGCCACTGCATTGACGTAATCCGGTTGATCCGGCGGCCCGCCAAGCGGCGCTGAACGATAGAGCGGGGAACAGGCGATCAAGCGGCTGGCGGACAGCTCGGCCAGCGCCCGGAACGCTTGCCGAACCTGGGCGGCGGGATCGTTCAGATTGCTGCCGACGCCTAGATAGGCCCGGACCCACGGCATGGCCGGGCGACTCAGGCGTCCGCCGGCGATGTCGCTTGATCCGGGCCGGCGGAGCGGGATTTGCGCCGCCGACGCGGCTTGCTCTTGCGGCCCTTGGCCGGTTGGGTCATCGCCAGCCGGCCCGCCTCGTCCAAGCGTAAAAAGCGCGTCCACCAGTCGGCCAATTTCGCCGCCGGCTCATCGGTCTCGGCGCGCAGCACCAGAAAATCATAGCCGGCCCGAAACCGGGGATGACTCAGCAAGCGCAACGGTCGCTTGCCGGTAATCTGCGCCAAGCGCGGTTGCATCTCCCAGATTTCCCGCAACGCATTGCAACGCCGGGGCAACGCGACATGCGGAATCTGCGCCTGGGTCACCAGGTCTATCGCGGCTTGCAGGGCATCCTGCTCGTTCAGGCCCTGCTCTTGCAGTCGGCGTTGCTGTTCGCGCAACGGCTCCCACAACAGCGCCGCGGACAGGAATGCAGGATTCACCGGACGGCCCTCGGCCAAACGCCGGTCAATGTCGGCCAGAGCGCGGATCAGCAGGATTTTCGGGTAATGCTGCTGCTGGCGACCCAGACAGCGTTCGGTGGCCGGGAACAGCCAACCGAACAGCCGATAATGCCGCAATAATTCAAAAGTTTGCACCGCACAGCCGCCCAGAAACAGCTTGAGCACTTCGTCGCCGAGCCGCGCTGGCGGAATTTGCGCCAGCAAATGTCCCAACTGGTGCAGCGGCGCTTCAGTAGCCGGATCGAGGCGCAAACCGAGCTTGGCGGCGAAACGCACCGCCCGCAACATGCGCACCGGGTCTTCGTGATAGCGGCGCGCCGGATCGCCGATCAGGCGGATCACCCCGGCCTTGAGGTCGTTCATGCCGCCCACATAGTCCAGCACCGCAAAATTGGCGATGTCGTAATACAGCGCGTTGATGGTGAAATCGCGCCGCCAGGCGTCTTCTTCGATAGTGCCGTACACGTTGTCGCTGAGAATCCGCCCATCGGCGGCGCGCTTAACCCCGTCATTCTCGCGCTCGCCATCGCTGTAGGCGCGGAAGGTCGCAACTTCGATGATCTCCTGACCAAATTGAACATGCGCCAGCCGAAAGCGCCGGCCAATCAGCCGGCTGTTGCGAAAGAGCTGATGAATCTGTTCCGGGCGGGCGTCGGTGACCACATCGAAATCTTTCGGCTCGCGGCCCAGCAGCAAATCGCGCACCCCGCCGCCGACCAGGCAGGCGCGATGGCCGGCATGGTGCAGCCGATACAGAACAGAGAGCGCATTAGGACTGAGGTTGGCCCGCGAAATCGGATGTTCGGGGCGAGGAATCAGCGTTGGCGAAGCAGTTAGGGCGTCCAAGCAGATCAACGGACTCTTGTATGATTTTAAAGCGTGCGTATAATACTATTTTCCTCAAAAAATTCCACTTCTCCCGCTCCCTTCGTCTAGTGGCCCAGGACACCGCCCTCTCACGGCGGGAACAGGGGTTCGAAACCCCTAGGGA
>JBDHRB010000283.1:0-4098 GCA_039807355.1 Candidatus Competibacteraceae bacterium | reverse complement strand
CAATCTGCTCGATCTGGATCGCCGCGATCTGGAGGAGTTTTTCGTCGCGCTCGGCGAAAAACCCTTCCGCGCCGCCCAGCTCATGAAGTGGATTTATCATGAGCGGGTCATCGACTTCGCCGCCATGACCGATTTGAGCAAGGCGTTGCGGGCGCGGCTGGCCGACTGTGCGGAAATCCGTCTGCCGGAAGTGGCGCTGGATCAAGCCTCGCGGGACGGCTCGCACAAGTGGCTGATTCGCCTGGATAGCGGCAACTGCGTCGAAACCGTGTTCATCCCGGAGCCGGATCGCGGCACTTTATGCGTCTCTTCGCAGATCGGCTGCCCGCTGGACTGCTCGTTCTGCGCCACCGCCCAGCAGGGCTTTAACCGCAATCTCAGCGTCGCCGAGATCATCGGCCAGGTCTGGCAGGCCAGCCGCTTGCTCGGCGAACGGCGCAACGGCGACCGGATTATCACCAACATCGTGCTGATGGGCATGGGCGAGCCGTTGCTGAACTTCGCCAACGTGGTCAAGGCCACCGACCTGATGCAGGACGATTGGGCGTTCGGCATTTCCAAACGCCGGGTCACTTTGAGTACGGCCGGGGTGGTTCCGGCGCTCTACCGATTGCGCGAAGTCTCGGAAGTCAGCTTGGCGGTGTCGCTGCACGCGCCGAATGACCGATTACGCGACGAATTGGTGCCGCTCAATCGCAAATATCCGCTGGCTGAACTGTTGGCGGCTTGTCAGCATTACATCGCTGACAAGCCGCATCGGCGCATCACCTGGGAATATGTGCTGTTGGCCGGGGTCAACGACTCCGAACAACACGCCCAGGCCCTGGCGGCGTTGATCCGCGACATTCCCTCCAAGGTCAACCTGATTCCATTCAACCGCTTTCCGAATGCCCGCTACCAGCGTTCCAGCCCGGAGGTCATCGAGCGGTTCCAGGCGACGCTGCTCGCCCACGGTCTGACCGTGGTGACCCGCAAGACCCGGGGCGATGACATCGCCGCCGCCTGCGGCCAGTTGGCCGGACGGGTGCAAGCGCGTGGTCGGCGGCCTGAGCGGTCGGCGACGCTGGCGGCGGCTTAAGGGCCATGCGTATGCGCCAATCGCCGACCTCTTCGCTGCTCCTGTTCCTGACCCTGTGGCTGGGCGGCTGCGCCAGCACCCAGGAGCAGGACTTCAACGAAAATGTCGCTGAGGCCAATTTCAAATTGGGCGTCGGCTACATGCAGTCCGGCCATTTCCAGGTCGCCACGGAGAAGCTGCTCAAGGCACTGCAATTCAAGGACAATTACCCGGAGGCCCACAATGCCATTGCCGTCCTGTATGAAGAAATCCGCGAGTATGGCTCGGCGGAAAACCATTACAAACGGGCCATTGACCTCAAACCGGACTACACCCTGGCGCGACTGAACTATGCGCGGTTCCTCTGTCTGCGCGAGCCGGTGCGCACCGCTGAAGGCGAAAGCGAATTGCAGCGGATCGTCGCTGATCCGGTCAATGCCGGGGCCAGCGCTTCCGACGCCTACACCGGCCTGGCGCAGTGCGCTCGCCAGCGTCAGGATTCCGCCCAGGCGGAGACTTGGTTGCGCAAGGCGCTGGAGATCAATCCCAATAACGCCAGCGCGTTGTTTGAAATGGCCCAATTGAGCCAGACCCAGAGCAAGACCTTGCAGGCCCGCGCCTTTTTGCAACGCTACCACAGCCAGAGCCGTCCTACCCTGCAAAGCTTGTCGCTGGGAATCGCCATTGAATCCGCTCCAGGAGGCGATCCCCTGCTGCGCCGGGATTATCGAGCGGTGCTGGTGGCGCAGTTCCCCAATTCTGATGAAGCCCGTCGCCTGAAACAGCCGGAATAGATCATGTCCAACGAGATCGCTAACGATTTCACCCGAGAAACTCCCGGCGCTGACGTTGCGCCGTCCGTCACTGAAGGCGCCAGCGCGGCTGTCGCCAATACGGTGTCATTGGGCGCCTGGTTTGCCCAGGCGCGCCTTCGCTGCGGCTTTGAGCCAGATCAGGCGGCTCGCCATCTGATGCTCAATCCGGCCATTGTGCGTGCGATTGAAGCCGATGATTTTGCCCGGCTGGGGCCGCCGGTGTTCGTGCGCGGCTATCTCAGTCGCTACGCCCGCCTGCTGGAGTTGTCCGAGCAGGAAGCGCTGGAGCGATTCCGCCAGCAGACGCATGTCGTTCAGGAACCGCCGCCGTTGCAAGTGGTTCACCCGCTGCGCCGCCAGACCCGCACCCGCGATTTGCGCGGGCTGGTTTATCTGGCGCTGTTGATCGGGGTCGGCTGGACCGCCATCGAGCATTTACCCGACCTCGATCCAGGCCGGTTGACGGCGCTGTGGTCCGGCGAGTCTGGCAATAGCGGCGGCGCAACCGTCCAGAATCTGGGCGACGCCACCGCCCAAACGCACTATCCGTTCCAGGCGAAAACGGAGGACGCCGCCGCGCCGTCGGCCAGCGCTGCCCCGCCCACCGAACCGGCAGCGGTTCCCGCTGCGCCGCCGGCGTCGGTCGTCTTCACCACGACGGCCAATCCAGCGCCGATCCTGTCGGTGTCCGAGGTGCAGAATGCAGCGGGTGCGGCGGCCTCGTTCGCGGTGCAGACCAGTAATGCCACGGTCGCCGGCGAAAACGGCGAGGCGAAATTGCTGCTGGAATTCAGCAACGATTGCTGGGTGGAGATCAAGGACGCCCAGGGCAATGTTCTGGCCAGCGGCTTGATGAAGGCCAATACGGCGCACGCCTTGTCCGGCCCGGCCCCATTCAAGGTCACCCTGGGCAATGCGCCCGCCGCCCGCATCATTCTCGACGACCGCCTGGTCGATACCACTATTTATGTTCCCCGGCGCGGCACGGTCAGCCGCTTCACCCTGGATCGTGAGTAAGCGCATGGCGGCGTTGTTTCAAGCCATCCGCGGCATGAGCGATATCCTGCCGGAACAAGCGGCGCGGTGGCGCACCCTGGAAACCACGGCGCGTGAGGTGCTGACCGCCTATGGCTATCAGGAAATTCGCCTGCCGCTGGTGGAAAAAACCGAACTGTTCGCCCGTTCCATCGGCGAAGTGACCGACATCGTGGAAAAGGAGATGTACACCTTCGAGGATCGCAACGGCGAGAGTCTGACCTTGCGCCCGGAAGGCACCGCCGGCTGTGTTCGCGCCTGTCTCGAACACGGCCTGCTGCATCACCAGACCCAGCGCCTGTGGTATGGCGGCCCGATGTTCCGCTATGAACGACCCCAGAAGGGCCGTTACCGGCAGTTTCACCAGATCGGCGCCGAGGCGTATGGCATGGCCGGCCCAGATATTGACGCCGAGCTGATCGTGCTGACCGCCCGGCTATGGCGGCGGCTCGGTCTGCGCGATGTCACTTTGCACCTCAACTCGCTCGGTTCCAGCGCCGCCCGCGCCGCCTACCGAGAGCGATTGGTCGCCTATCTGACGGCGCGGCAGAACCAACTCGACGCCGACAGTTTGCGGCGTTTGCAGACCAATCCGCTGCGGATTCTCGATAGCAAGAACCCCGCCCTGCAAACGCTGATTGCCGAAGCGCCGTCCCTGCTCGATCACTTGGACGAGGCCTCCCGGCAGCATTTTGCGGCGTTGCAGGGGTTGCTCGACCGCGCCGGCATTGCTTATGTCGTGAATCCCCGCTTGGTGCGCGGCCTGGATTACTACAGCCAGACCGTTTTTGAATGGGTTACCGACGCACTCGGCGCCCAAGGCACGATCTGCGCCGGCGGTCGTTATGACGGCTTGATTGAACAACTGGGCGGCCCGGCCACCGGCGGCATTGGTTTTGCCATGGGCCTGGAGCGGCTGGTTGCGCTGTTGAGCGCCAGCGGAGCGCCGGAAACCGAAGCCGCGCCACATGCGTACCTGATCGCCGTCGGCGACGCTGCGCAATGCGCCGCACTGGCGCTGGCGGAACGCTTGCGCGATGCCGATCCGGTACTGCGGGTGCGTATGCACTGCGGCGGCGGCGGATTCAAGGCGCAGTTCCGCCGCGCCGACCATAGCGGCGCACCGTTTGCGCTGATCCTCGGTGAGGATGAGATGCAGGCGGGAACTGTAGCGATCAAACCCTTGCGCGA
>JBDHRB010000282.1:0-4105 GCA_039807355.1 Candidatus Competibacteraceae bacterium | reverse complement strand
GGAACGGATCAATCTCACCTTGAATCCGGGTAGCCGCCTCGGTCTGCTAGGACGCAACGGAGCGGGCAAATCGACCTTGATCAAGCTGCTGGCCGGCGTCTTGCCGCCATTGCGCGGACGAATGACCAGCGGTCTGGGACTCACTCTGGGTTACTTCGCCCAGCATCAACTGGAACAGTTGCGCCCGGACTGGAGTCCCCTGCGCCATTTGCAAACCCCGGAAGAACGCGCCAGCGATCAGGAATTGCGCGACTTTCTCGGCGGCTTCGGCTTTCGCGGCGACCGGGTGCTGGAACCGGTCGCGCCCTTTTCCGGCGGCGAAAAAGCCCGGCTGGCGCTGGCGCTGCGGGTCTGGCAACGCCCCAATCTGTTGCTGCTCGACGAGCCGACCAACCATCTCGATCTGGAGATGCGCCACGCCCTGACTCTGGCCTTGCAGGACTACGAGGGTGCGTTGATCGTGGTCTCTCACGACCGGCATCTGCTGCGCACGGTCACTGATGAATTCCTGTTGGTCGCCGACGGTCGGGCGCAACCCTTCGACGGTGATCTGGATGATTACCGCAACTGGCTGAATGAAGAACAGCGCCAACGCGAGGCGGTTTCGCGCAACGCCGGCAATGGCAACAGCGCCATTGAGCGTCGGGAACAGAAACGTCAGGAGGCGGAACGTCGTCAACAATTGGCGATTCAGCGCAAACCGCTGGATCAGCAAATCCGCAAGATTGAGAAATTGATGGACGCCCTGCATCAGGAACAGAAAACCCTGGACGCCGCCCTCGCCGATTCAGCCAGTTACGAGGATGCGAACAAGCACCGACTCAAGGAATGGCTGTTGCGCAAGGGTCAGGTCGATCAGGAACTGGCGGCGCTGGAACTGGAATGGCTGGAGGTTCAGGAAGCGATTGAAGTACTCACTATCGACTATTCTTAAAGGCAAATAGCCCATTTATGAGCATACGGTATGAAACAGCATCGCCCTCCCCGTAAAACCCCCGATCATCTGGACGACTTTGATTCGCCGTGGAAGGTCCTGCTGGAGCGGTACTTTCCCGACTTTATCGCCTGGTTCTTTCCGTCCATCGCTGCCGAAATCGACTGGGAACGCGGCTATGTGTTTCTGGACAAGGAATTGCAGAAGATCACCCGCCGCGCCAAGGAGAAGCGCCGTTATGCGGATAAGCTGGTCAAAGTCTGGCGACGCACCGGAGAGGAAATGTGGGTGTTGGTGCATGTCGAAATTCAGGCCGGCCCGGAAACCGACTTTGCCGAGCGAATGTTTGTCTATTACTACCGGCTATTTGATCGCTATCGGCTGCCGCTGGCCAGTCTGGTCATTCTGGCCGATGATCGGCCTCAGTGGCGACCGAAGGCGTATGAGCGGAAGTTATGGGGCTGTGAGTTGGACCTGAAATTTCCGGTGGTCAAATTGCTGGACTATCAGGAGCGGCTGGCGGAACTGGAAACGGACCCGAATCCTTTTGCGCTGGCGACGGCGGCGCATTTGCTGGCGCAGGCGACGCAGAAGGATCCGCAACAGCGGCTCATGGGCAAACTGTCCTTAGCGAAACGGCTATACCAGCGCGGTTGGAAAAAGCAGGAAGTCCTCGACCTGTACGAATTCATGGACTGGCTGCTGGACCTGCCGGAGGCTTTGGAAGGCGCTTTTCTCGATGAGATTGACGAACTGGAGGAGAGTACGAAAATGCGGTACATCAGCAGTGCAGAACGAATTGGCATGAAGCGCGGACGCGAAGAAGGTTTGCAACAAGGCATCGCCTTGACACTACGACAACTATTACAGCGGCGTTTTGGCACCCCACCGGCTTGGGTCGAAACCAAATTGCAAGAAGGAACGGCTCCGCAATTGGAACAATGGTTCAATCAATTGCTGGATGCGGACTCTCTTGAGTCCGTTTTCAAGGGATAGGCTCACGCGGTACATCAGCAGGCCGAACGAATTGGCATGAAGCACAATGGGCCAAGCGATTGCTGAATGCTGACTCCCTGGAAGCCGTGTTCAGCGAGCAGGCGGTTCGACCTTGGCGGATTGGCTATACTCCCTCTTGTGTGAGGGAGTTTCTCTCCCATTGTTGGGGCAACTTTGGAAAATTAACTTGGGAGTAATTGAGCATGAAAAATCGAATTTTAATCTTTTCTGGCATTATACTATTATTGGGATTAAATCCTATTCAATTAAACGCAGAAAAAATATCAAGTTGTACTCAGTGTTTTTGGTCAAATAATTTAATTATAGCTCAAGCCATATTTAATAGAGATCAAGCTCTTCAATATAATCGCTTAATAAAAGAAGAATCGGAAAACAAGAGACTGGAAGAACAACAGGAAAGGGAGAGGCAAGTAAAAAAAGAACAGGCAAAGAAGAGGGAAGAAGAACAACAGGAAAGGGAGAGGCAAGCAAGAAAAAATGCCTTACCGCAAGCCTCCCTGTCATGGTCAAAAGGCGATTTAACCAACGCTCAATCTCAACTTGACAAAGCCATTGAACACTATCCCGAATTACTCAAATTTCCGCTCTACCACCTCAAAAAACCCACCTTTCTCAACATCGGCGACACCCGCCGCCTCGTTCCAGATCAGGAAACCCTGCTCGTCAACGAAGCTGATGGCAAAATCCTCTACCCCTACCATGACGTCGCTGTTGACTATGCTAATCTCACCGAAGGCAAGCGCGTTGACGTCACTGGCGAATGTCCGCAAAAAGGAACGCTCTGTTCCCTGAATCTTAAAGTCACCGCCGATCTGGATTTGGAACACGCCCTGCTCTGGGGCGACAAACTCCCGCCGCAATCCACGCAAATCCAGTTTGAACCCGCGTTATCCAAGATTTACACCTTCACCGCTGAAATACCCGTCGATATGGCCGCCCAACCCTTCGACCTGATTCTCACGAGCCGTAAAGGGCAATCCTTCAAGCGCATCCTGCAACTTCAGGGAACGCAATTGCAAATCACTGCGCCGAAGGACCTTGCCAATGAAATTTAAAATCATCCCTTTGTGCTGCGGAATGTTGCTGACAATCAACATCGGCCTGATTCCCACTGCCGCCAGTACGCCCGCTGTACCCATTATCTCCAAAATTGCGCAATACCTGGCAACGCGCACCGTCACCGCGTTATGGGCCAACGTCAATCGCCTTGTGGGTTCCATCTCGCCGAAAACCAGAACAACCCTCGAAGTTTTCGGAATCACCGGCGGTATGGTTGCCGATACCGCCAACGCCCAAGCGAACGATGAATCCCGCGAATCCCTTAAAACCCTGAACAACCGGCTGGATAAAGAATTCGCCATTCTCGGCGACGACCTGCGCCAACGGGACGCTGCCCAAATGGCGGCGATTCAGAATAACCTGCAAGAAATCCTCAAAGTCGGCCAGGCGGTTGAACAGGGCAATCTCAAACTCACCGACATCAGCAACCAACTCATTAGCATTTCAGCCAGTCTCGCCAACCTGTCCACCAAAGTGGACGAAATCCAGAACACCCTAAATGCGCAAATTCGCGCTGATTTTGAAGGCGGCGTCGGCTATCTGGAACTCTATCAGCGCACCGGCGAACGCAAACACCTCGAAGACGCCCTGACCAGCCTCATCAAATTCAAAGATACCCTCACGCAGCTACAGAGCCAGAACTCCGAAAATGCCCGGCAACTCGCGTTAGCCCACTATTTCCTGGCCGCTGCTTACGCCGATCTCCAACAGGCGACGCAAAACCCCGGCTATGCCAACGCCGGTCTGGCCGAATTCTCCGCTCTCGCTGACCAGTCCGCCGAGTTGCCCCTGTTGAGCGCCACTTATCTGGTGATTCGCAATCTGGACAAGGACGGTCGCGCCGCCAAACGCTTACAGGAACGCTACTTAGCTGACATCCGCCAGAGCCTCAAAGCCGGTCAACTCGATCAAGCCCGCCAGCAAGCCAACACCCTGCACCTGCTGGTCATCAACGATGAATCCATGCGCATCCAGCAAGCCGTCGCCGACTACATCGCCCAGGGTCGTGACGCCAGCGGCCTGCTGAACGTCGATGATCCCGTCTACGCCGCCATCCGCCGCTGCCTGAACGGTTGTGAACTGTCCTCATTGAGC
>JBDHRB010000281.1:0-4110 GCA_039807355.1 Candidatus Competibacteraceae bacterium | reverse complement strand
CGCAACGCCTGCGGCAGGATGATCAGGCGCAGGGTCAGGCGGGCGTTTAGACCGAGCGAGAACGACGCCTCGGTTTGTCCATGGCTGACCGCCTGGATGCCGGCGCGGACGATTTCAGCGATGAAAGCGGCGGTGTAAATGGTCAGCGCCAGCAGCAGCGAGGCCAGTTCCGGGATGATGACCAGTCCGCCCTGAAAGTTGAAGCCGCGCAGCTCCGGGAGCTGCCAGTGCAACGGCGAACCGGCCAGCCAGAAAGCCAGCAGCGGCAGACCGATCAGCAGCGCCAGAGCAACTGAAAGGGTCGGAAACGCTTGACCGGTGGCGCTTTGCCGGCGCTTTGCCCAGCGTCTCAAGGCGAGGCTCAATACCACGGCGACCCCCAGCATCGCCAACACCCAAGCGAAACCGGGTTGCGCTTGCGGCGCGGGCAGATACAGGCCGCGAATGTTCAGAAACAGCGCATCGCCCAGGCTCAAACTTTGACGCGGCGCGGGAGCCGCTCGCAATACCGCGAAATACCAGAAGAAAATTTGCAGCAGCAGCGGAATGTTGCGGAAAATTTCGATATAAACCAGCGCCAGCTTGGCGATCAGCCAGTTTTTCGACAGACGGGCCACGCCGATGACGAAGCCGAGCAGGGTGGCGAATACAATCCCCAAGGCTGAAACCAGCAGGGTGTTGAGCAGCGCCACCCAGAACACCTGGCGGTAACTGGATGCGGCGGAGTAGGGAATCAGCGTCTGGATGATGTCAAAGCCGGCGGGTGAGGAGAGGAAGCCAAACCCGGAGGCGATGCCCAGCCGGTGCAGATTCTCCTGGGTGTTTTGGAAAATGGATAAACCGAACGCAACGGTTGCGATCAGCGCGACCGCCTGAAAAATCAAGGCCCGGATTTGCGGATTATTCCAGAACGGCTGCTGGACTGGGGGAGAGGGCGATTCGCTCATCGGCATTCCTGCGGCGCTCCTCGCCCACCGTCGGGCGAGGAGTTGAAGACGTTAGCGAACCGGCGGCGCGTATTGCAAACCGCCCTGGTTCCACAGCGCATTCAAGCCGCGCTCGATCTTCAGCGGGCTGTCGGTGCCGACATTGCGCTGGAAGATTTCGCCGTAGTTGCCGACTTGCTGGATGACCACCGCCATCCAGTCGTTGGCTAAACCGAAGTCTTTGCCGCGCTCGCCTTCAACGCCGAGCATCCGCTTCACGTCGGGGTTGGTGGATTTTTTCATTTCCTCAACGTTCTTCGAGTTAATGCCCAGTTCCTCAGCGTTGACCATGGCAAAGAGCGTCCACTTGACGATATCGAACCAGTCATCATCACCGTGGCGCACCACCGGGCCGAGCGGTTCCTTGGAGATCACTTCCGGCAGCACCACATATTCATCCGGCTTGGCCAGCTTGATGCGCTGGGCGTAGAGCTGCGACTGGTCGGAGGTCAATACATCGCAGCGCCCCGCTTCCAGCGATTTGGCGCTTTCGTCGGATTTGTCATAGCTGATCGGGGTCATCTTCATTTTGTGAGCGCGGAAATAGTCGCTCAGATTTAACTCGGTGGTGGTGCCGGCCTGTACGCAGACCGTAGCCCCGTCGAGTTCCTTGGCGCTCTTCACGCCGAGTTTTTTGTTGACCAGAAAGCCTTGGCCGTCGTAATAGGTGACCCCGGTAAAATTCAGGCCCTGGGCGGAGTCGCGGCTGGAGGTCCAGGTGGTGTTGCGCGACAACACGTCGATTTCACCGGATTGCAGGGCGGTCAGGCGTTCCTTGGCGGTCAGCGGGGTGAACTTGACCTTGGTGGCGTCGCCAAAAACGGCGGCGGCTATCGCCCGGCAGACATCGACATCGATGCCGCTGTAATTGCCTTTTTCGTCGGCGTAGGAGAAACCCGGCAGACCGTCGCTGACGCCGCATTTGATGAAGCCATTTTTCTTGATGGCGTTCAGCGTAACGCCGGCATGAGCGGCGCTGACGGCGCTGACCAAGATGGCGCTTGCAGTTAAGGCTTTGAAAGCATTCATGCAGTGATCTCCTCGTGGGCCAGTGGAAAGACCGGTTTTTCCAGTTTTACCGCGATTGCGCTAAAAAGGGTAGCAGAGCGGCAGCGCGTCCGGGCGGTCTTTCGCCGAATCAAGGCGCAAGCAGAGATAGGCCAGGCGCTGAAATCAACCGGGCGCTGGCCCCAGGAATCCCGGTTTTGGAGGAGCGGATTGAGAGCGGCGACGCGGCGTATTTTGTTATTGGGCAAACGCGGCAGTCTGGTGTTGTGGCTGGAAAATCTGGCGCGGGCCTGCACTGGATTAGGTCATGCTACCCGTCTGTTCGCCATTAATGGCGACACTTGGCCTTCGCGGCTGCGCGCTAAATGGCAGGGCCGGGATGCAGCGACCGCCGATTGGATGCTGACGCGCTTTGAGCGAACGCTGGCGACGTTTCGCCCGAACCTGGTCATCGTGGCCGGGGTGTTTGGCGTGCCGCTGGAGTATTACCAGAGGTTGCACGGAATCACGCCGCGCCCGTGGATCGCCGGGATGGTCGGGGATCGTTTTCCGCCGGACCGGGCGCGAGCCGATCATTGCGACCGCTTGTTTTTCACCGATACCGGCTTTTTCCAGGACGCCGCACAGGCCGGATTCGCTGCGCCCGGTCGTTATTTGCCGCTGGCGGTGGACCCGGAGCAGTTCCGTTTCGGCCAACGCTCGCGCAGCGCCGAGCTGCTGTTTGTCGCCAGCCGCACCGCACACCGCGAAACGGTGGTACGCCATTTGCTGGAACCAGTGCGGGTGATCGGCACCGATTGGAGCGGTCTGGCCAGCGCCGGCTTGCATCGGGTGACGAATCGCAAGATCAGTCGCCGGGCGCTGATTCAGTTGTACCAGCAACATCAGGCGGTGTTGAATGTCCGCAACGAGGCCAATGTCGAGCAGGGTTTGAATCAGCGCAGCTTTGAGCCGCTGGCCTGCGGGGCGGCGGTGTTGAACGATGATCTGGCCGATGTGCCGCTGTGCTTTGAGCCGGGCCGGGAGATTCTGGTGTACCGGGATGCGGATGAACTGAATGCGCTGGCTGGCCGATTGCGCCGGGAGCCAGCGTTCGCCCGACACATCGCCGAGGCGGGTCGGCGGCGGGTGTTGGCGGAACATACCTACGCGCATCGGGTGAGAACCATTCTCAACGAAGGAGGATTTTGAATCCAGCGAAGCGGGAGAAGCCCTCATGCATACGGATAGGGAGCTTGAATAATCATGACCTTACGTGTTTTGTTGACTCGCGGCCTGTCCAATGTGCGCGACGCTATTGCATTGATCCATCAGGCGATGAGGCCGGGCGAGTTTCATCTGGGCGCAACCTACTTCACGGAAAATACCCCGTTGCGCGGAGTGGCCGATTCCTTCTATCTGGAGCCAGCGAACGCGGATGCGGAAAGTTCTATCGAATGGGCGCTGGATTTATGCCGGGCGCAGGATTTTCAGTGGATTTGGCCGCAAAGCCGCTGGTCATTCTGGTTGCAGGCGCAACAGCGTTTCGCCGCCGCCGGGGTGCATCTGATTCTGCCGTGCCGGGATACCGAGACCTTGGCGGTGTTGCAGGACAAGGCCCGCGCCAATGCCCGGCTGAAGCGTGCGCCCTTGCCCCTAAGCTGGTCGATTGCGACCGCTGAAGAGTTCCGGGCGGCGCAGGCGGCGCTGGAGGGTGAAGCGCGGCGCATCTGCGTTAAACCGGCGCAGTCGATTTATGGACTGGGCTTTCGCCTGATCGACGAAGCTAAATCTCCGCTGGATCGGCTGTTGAACAATGACTGTTTCACTATCAGCGGCGCGGAATTTGCCGCGCTGTTGGAGAGCGCGGGCGGACGACGCCCGTTTCTGGCTATGGAGTATCTGGCTGGGGATGAGCGATCTATCGACTGCTTGGCCGAGGATGGGCGGTTGGTGCGGGCGGTGATTCGCCGCAAACCGGCGGTTGCCCAAGGGCGCTGGCAGGTGATTGAAGACGATGCGCAAGGGTGGAGCATCGCCGCGCAGGCGGTGGCTGAATTTCGCTTGAATGGCTTGATCAACGTGCAGACCCGCGAGCGGTTGCATGGGGACGGGCGCCGCGAGCAGTGCTTTCTGG
>JBDHRB010000280.1:0-4119 GCA_039807355.1 Candidatus Competibacteraceae bacterium | reverse complement strand
GGGTTGAATGGCGCGGTCTTGACGCCGCCTTTCCCGCGCCAAGCGCAGCGGCATTGGCGGAAACCGCCGGGTTATTGGCCGGGTTGCCGGATCAGGCTTTAACGATCATCGACGGTCTGGCCTTGGGCGCAATGCCGGAGGTCGCCGCCGCTCATCGGCAGCGGTTGCGCCTGGTCGGACTGGTGCATCATCCGCTGGCGCTGGAAAGCGGTTTGGATGAGACGCAGCGCCAGCAGTTATACGCCAGCGAACGGGCGGCGTTGCGCCAGGTGCGTCAGGTGATTGTCACCAGCCCCAGCACGGCGCGGGCGCTGATTGACGATTATGACGTTCCGCCAGCGCGTTGCGTGGTGGTGGTGCCGGGAACCGATCCGGCTCCGCTGTCCAGCGGCTCAAACGGCGGCGAATTAGTTTTGTTGTGCGTGGCCAGCCTGACGCCGCGCAAAGGCCATGCCGTATTACTGCGGGCGCTGGCGCCACTCAAGGATCGCCCTTGGCGGTTGCGCTGCGCTGGCGGTGCGCATGATCCCGCTACTGCCGCCGAGCTGCCGACGCTGGCCGCTGCCTTGGGCCTGACCAAGCGCGTTGAATGGCTGGGAGAACTGCAAAGCGCGGATTTAGACGCCGCCTATCAGCAGGCCGATGTTCTGGTTTTACCCTCGTTTCACGAAGGCTATGGCATGGCGCTGGCCGAGGCGCTGGCGCGGGGACTGCCCATCGTCAGCACCGCCGCCGGAGCGATTCCCGATACGGTTCCTGCCGCCGCCGGTTTACTGGTTCCGCCCGGCGATGCAGCGGCCTTGACGGAAGCCTTGGCGCGGGTGATCGACGAACCGGCGTTGCGAACGCAGTTAGCGGCGGGAGCGTGCGCGGCCCGTCAGACCTTGCCGGACTGGCCGACCGTGAGCGCCCAGTTCGCAGAAGTGCTGGATGCGGTGTTGGCGGCGTGAGCGGCTTTTCTGCGCAATGGCTGGCGCTGCGCGAACCGGCGGACGCTGTATCCCGCAACGTTGAATTAACGGCCCGGTTGATCGACTGGCGGCGCACCCAGGGGCGTTTATCGGTACTCGACTTGGGCAGCGGCACCGGCGCGAATTACCGATTTTTAGCGCCGTTGCTCGGCGGCGAACAATCCTGGCGGTTGGTGGATAACGATTCCGCGCTGTTGACGCCGCAGACCGCGTTTGCGCAAGCTCCAGTCGAATATCAGGTTCTGGATTTGGCGACCGACTGGGATCGGCTGGATTTTCGGGATGTGCAACTGGTCAGCGCCTCCGCCCTGATCGACCTGGTTTCCGCCGAGTGGCTGGAATGGCTGGCCCGGCGCTGCCAGGAAGCGCAGGCGACGCTGTTCATAGTGCTGACCTATGACGGAACCGTGGTTTGGGAACCGGCGCTGCCCGACGATGAAACGGTCTGCGCGTGGCTAAACCGGCATCAACGCACCGATAAGGGTTTTGGCCCGGCGCTGGGGCCGCAAGCCGCGCCGGCGCTGAAGACCTTGCTGGAGGGTCTCGACTATCCGGTAGAGTTGCGGCCCAGCCCCTGGCGCTTGGAGCCGGCGCAGACAGCGTTGCAGTTGGCGCTGCTGGACGGCTGGGTTGCAGCGGTCGGCGAGATTGCGCCCGACGCCCCGGACTGGCTTGACGAATGGGCAATGCAGCGCCGCCGCCTGATTGCGCAAGGAACGTCACGGCTGCGCGTCGGCCATTGGGACTTATTCGCCCCCGGAAAATCCGTTTGAAGCAACCGGCGGCGACTCGTCGATCAATTCCCGCAACACCGTCGTCGCATACGCCCCTGCCGGCAGCCGAAACTGAAAGATCGTAACGCCCGCCTCGGCGCAGTCCAGCGTGGCGTCTTCAACCATCAGCCGCAACGCCCGCCGTTCCTGTTCCAGACCCGCCGCCGCCAGCCCGTCCCGAAAAACCGGAAACTGGTCGGCGACGACTTCCTCCAATTCCCGAACCGCGCCGCTGCTGGGCAATCCGCCAGCGCCCCACAACGGGCCGCTCGGATGCACGTCGAACCCGGCGACGCGCTGGCGGATCGTTTCATCAATGACCTCCGCCGTGAAAAAGCTGTGACTCCCGGCCAGGATCAGCGCCTCGCCCGGCAGCGCCGTATTCCAACTCCCCTCCGCGACTCGCCGGGCCAGCACCGCATTGAACAGCGCCGAACGCGCCGCTGACAGATACAAGCCGCGCTGATGCCGATCTCGCACCTTCTCTCGACCGCTTAACAGCGCCTCGGCCCGTTGCAGATTGCCCGCCTCCCGCCCGAAACGCTGTTCGCCGAAATAATGGGGAACGCCTTGGGCGACCACCTGTGAAAAACGCGCCGTCAATTCCGCCGGATCGCCTTGCAGGTCGCGGACGACGATGCGGAAGGCATTGCCGCTCAACGCCCCGCGCCGCAATTTGCGGGAATGGCGGATGGCCTCCAGCACGGTGAAATCCGGATGCGGATCCGCCTGCCAGTCGGGATCAGCCTTGCCGGGCAGTTGCACCGAAAACCATTGTTCAGTCACCGCGTGACGGTCTTTCAGTCCGGCATAGCTGACTGCGCCTGCCGGAACGCCCGCCCGCTCCGCCAGCCGTCGCGCCACCCATTCAGTGTTCGCACCGCACTTGCGCACCCACAGCCAGAGATGTTCGCCGGCCCCATCCAGGGTAAAGCCCAGTTCTTCACGAACCTGAAAATCTTCGGGCGCAGCCCGCAATCGACCTTGAAGCGGCGGGCCGCCGTATGCATAGGGAAGAACCGTCATGGTCAAGCCTCTGAGTGGGGAAAAGAGTGAGGTGATCCAGCAAGATCAGCCAATTATTGGAACAGCCGAGCAACATTAATGGTTCATGCTACATTTGTTCTCAATGATCTACATGCCATATCCTTTATCGACTGTCGATCTGGGGCTTCAACTCAGGCCATGCCTTGAAACGCGCCCGACCGAGACCTTTGCCAGGAGACCCGCCATGCTTCCAACCCCAGTCTATGAAATTCTGCCCTACGCCTATCTGTTAATCGGAGGTCTGGCGGTGGTCAGCCTCGACATGATCGCCGCTAAAGTGTGCGGCGTGTTGCTGATCACGATTGGCGGATTCATCTACCGGGAGCGCTATCGTTATCGCCATCAGAAAACCCGCCTGGATGATCTGAAGAATATCAAGGCGCATGGCAAAACCAGTAAATCGGAGATCGCCAGAGCCAATCAGGATTTACAAAAAGGCGAGGACTGTTATGAACACGGCCAGTATCAGGAAGCGGCCAAGTGGTATCGCAAGGCCGCTGAACATGGCAATGCCTCGGCGCAGGTCAATTTGGGGGCCTTGTACGCGGAAGGTCAGGGCGTAGCGCGGGATTATCAGGAAGCCTTGCTCTGGTATCACCAGGCCGCCCAGCACGGCGATGCGGTGGCCTGCTTCAATCTCGGCGTCATGTATACCCAAGGGCAAGGCGTGGGCCGGGATTTTCAGGAAGCCCTGAAATGGTATCGCCAAGCTGCCGATCAGGGTCATGCGCTGGCCCAGTTCAATCTGGGATTGATGTACGAACAAAACGGCGACACGCTGTCCTTGCAAGAAGCCGCTGCCTGGTATCGTCAGGCCGCCGTGCAGGATTATGCCCCGGCCCAGGTTAATCTGGGCGCGATGTATATCGAAGGCCGGGGGGTGGGGCGCGACTTTGCGCAGGCGCTGAAGTGGTATCAGGCGGCGGCCCGGCAAGACTATGCGCCCGCCCAGTACAACCTGGGCATTATGTGTTTTCAGGGCAGTCAGGGGCTGGATAAAGACCTGGCAATGGCCTATGTCTGGTTTTCCCACGCCGCCAATCAGGGTGATAACGATGCGCAGCAGATGCGCGATCAGGTAGCCGGGCGGTTGACCGCCGAACAGAAAAATCAGGTCCGGCAATTATTGGATGCGGCGGCGGCAGAGTAACCGCCATGCCCGTTGGCGTTGCGCATCCGCCAGACCGTTCGGTTAGCGGATGCGGCGCAACTGCCTAATCTGCCTATCTATTCGAGAAAGACCAGAGCGACGCGGGGCGCGGCGTTGAGCGGCAGGGTGCTGATTTCACGTTCTGCGGCCAGCCAGTCTTCCAGCGCCCGCGCGAGAT
>JBDHRB010000279.1:0-4128 GCA_039807355.1 Candidatus Competibacteraceae bacterium | reverse complement strand
CAAGCCCACAGCCCCGGCGCTGGGCGGACAACCTGCTCAAAGGCGTCCTCAAATTGCTGAACCGTTTGTTAGCACGGAAATGGAATCTCTAAACGAAGACGAACCGATACTGACGACGATTACCGCGTTCAGCCATTCATTGCGGAAACCGCCGGTAGCGACAACTCCGATGGCGGGTAGCCCAGCGCCTGAAAGCGCCCAGCAACCTGCATTACCGATCAACCGCAATGCACCCGCAGGGCCAGCGAGCAGTCCGGCGCAACAAGCACCGCTGGAAATCAGCGTGACGCCCGCCGTTCCATCCGACAGTCCAGCATTGACCGGCGCTGCGACCGGACGCGCTGAACCTGGATTGGTGGTTGCGGGGCCTGCGCCGAGCACAACCAATGCGTCTGCTGCCGTCACTCGCCCGGAAACGCCAACAGTTCCTGGGGCTTCCTCAACGCTTTTTGAAATGCCAGAGGCGCTGGAGCTGCGCCAAAACAACTGGGGACGGGCGCTGGGTCATCAACTGAATTGGCTGGTCAGCCATCGAATGCAGGAAGCAGAAATCCGGGTCAATCCGCCGGAACTGGGGCCGTTAGCGATTCGGTTGTCGCTGCACCACAATCAAACCAACGTCGCCTTCTTCTGCCACGAAGCCGCGGTGCGGGAAGCGATTGAGAATGCGTTGCCCCGCTTGCGCGAGATGTTGGACAGCCAAGGCATTACCCTGAACCAGGCCCAGGTTTTCGATCAATCCTCCGCCCGGCAGCAAGCAAACTCAGGGGAACAGTCGCTACAAAATCCACGCAATGGCCGGTTGCCAGTATTTGAACAGCAGGATCAAGAAGTTGCAGAAACCGTTGAATCGCAGCCCCGCTCAAGTCGTTCCGGGGGCGTCGATGATTATGCGTGAAGTTGGTTTTTGCCAGAGATCAGCGGTGATTAAAAATCGTCCGCCGAGCGATCTTGGGCGGCAGGCCGACGGGAAGACTCGGAAGACTCTTCTATTACGCCGCCATCGCCAAAAGGCGTCCACTCTTTAGATTCAGCCTGACGGGCAGGCCGACGCGGCGGAGCGTTCACATCGCCGGCAACCCCATTCGGGCTAACCTGGTTACTGGAATGCAACATGCAAATCAATTCGGCCTCGCCTCGGGCCAATCCGCATAAATCGACAATTTCCTCGACGCTGGCACCTTGCAAGGCCAGCTTGGTGGCGACCTTGAAGGATTTTTGTTCGGCTTCGCGGTTCAGCGGCAACGGCTGATGCCCGGCTTGATCCCGGAGTTGCCCAATTTGAATTTCCAGCTTGACCAAACGCTCGCCGAGCGCCGCCAGGGACAGGGAAACGCCCTTTAATTCCTGTTGCACGCTCCCAGCCGCCGGTTCCGAAGCGGCATCCGGGTTCGCCGCCCGCGCCCGGCCCGCTAAAAAGCCCAGCAGGATGAGCAGCGCATTGCCAAACAACAGCGCAATGAGCGCGATTCCGTAGAACAGCATGTCCATTGGCGAACCCCAGGGTATTGAACAGTCAAGGTTTTAACTGGGCGGTCACTGCCGATGCAGCAGCAGACGTTTCAGCCCGTCGGGCGCTGTCGGGGAGTGCGCTGCGAGCTGGCGGCGCCGTATTCACCTCTTGGGTGTGCGCCGGATAACGACTATCGACGTTGCCCATAATCACCAGCACCACCCGGCGATTTTGCATCCGGCCCTGATCAGTGCCATTGTCGGCAATCGGCTGAAATTCGCCATAACCCACCGCCGACATCCGCTCAGGACGCACGCCGTTTTTCATCAACAGGTTGACCACATTGGCCGCCCGCGCCGCCGACAACTCCCAGTTGGACGGGTAAACCGGCGTGTTGATCGGCTGGTTGTCGGTAAAGCCTTCAACCTGAACCCGGTTTGGGACTTCACGCAGGACTGCGGCAATCTCGGCCAGCGGCTGCTGCGCTTCCTTGCTGACAATGGCGCTGCCGCTGCCAAACAGTACGTTATTTTTGATTTCCACTTCCACCCACAGCGTATTGCTGCGCAGATTGATCATATCGGCTTTGATCAGCTCGGCCAGATAGGCTTGCAGTTTGGCGACCACCTTGGACAAATTCGGATCGACGCTGGATTCCGGGGCGGTCATCGCCGTTTTATTGGTCGGATTGTCGCCTCGGGCCAGGGTAACAATCGAGCGGGGCGAACGTTGAATGGCCAGAGTGGGCATCGGGCGCAGGTCCGGCGCGACATTACGCTGCATCGCGCTGGGTTGCCCGCCGGACTGGCTGGCGGACGCGCCGACCATCTCCGCGACCAGGATCGGCTTGGCGCTGTGCGGGTCGATGGAGCGAAACGCCACCATCATGGATTCGGACAACACCCGAAATTTGCCTTCGTTGACCGAGGACATCGCATACATGACCACGAAAAACGCAAACAGCAGGGTAATGAAATCGGCGTAGGAAACCAGCCAGCGCTCATGATTTTCGTGGCTTTCCGCGTGCTTTTTGCGACTCATGGCGGGGCCTTTAATTGACGATAAAGCCTTGCAACCGGGATTCGATGTTGCGCGGATTCTCGCCGTGGGCAATGGCGATAATTCCTTCGATGATCAATTCGCCGAGGCGGGTCTGCTTTTTGATCGAGCTTTTGATTTTGTTGCCCATCGGCAGGGCGAAGACGTTAGCGAGGACCAAGCCATAGATGGTGGCGACGAACGCTGCGGCGATACCGCCGCCGAGCTTGCTGGGGTCGGCCAGATTGCCCATGACGTGGATCAGCCCCAGCACCGCACCGATGATGCCGATGGTCGGCGCATAGCCGCCGATGCCCTCAAAAAAACTAACCGCTTGCAAATCGGTTTCCTCGCGGATGCCCAGGTCCATTTCCAGGATATGGCGGATTTCCTCCGGTTCCTTGCCATCGACCAGCAATTGCAGCGCCTTTTGCGCGAAAGGGTCGGGTTCTTGCTGGATGTAGTCCTCCAGACGCAGCAGACCTTCCTTGCGGGCGATGTTGCTCCATTCGACGATTTTTTCGATGGCCGGTTGCAGGGCGATAGTCGGCGGCATAAACGCCCATTTGGTTTTTCCCATCGCCCGCTTGAAAACTTCCATCGGCGTTTGCACCAGCGCCGCGCCAAACGTGCCGCCGAAGACGATGAAGAACGCCGGCGCATTGATCAACGATCCGATGTGGCCGCCTTCCATCAACATGCCGCCGATAATGCCGCCAAAGGCGACGACCAGACCGGTTAACGTCAGAATATCCATGGATTCCGCTCCAGGGAGGTCGATGTTTCAGCCGGCTTTGCCGGCGACACGCGCCCGTAACCGGGCCAGGGCTTGGCTGTGTAATTGACTGACCCGCGATTCGCTGACGCCCAGCACGGCGCCGATTTCCTTGAGGTGCAATTCTTCATCGTAATAGAGGGAAAGCACCAGCCGTTCCCGCTCCGGCAGCAAATCAATCGCGCCGGCCAGCAGTTTGCACAGATGCTCGCGGTTGACCGCTTCGGCAGGGTCGCTGTCGGGCGCGGGAACCTGGCGGGCTTCGTTCTCATCATCCGAGCCGGCTTCGTCGAGGGACAGCAATTTCTGGCCGCGCAGATCGGCCAGGGTCTCGTGATATTCGGTCAGCGACAGGCCCATCTGTTCGGCGATTTCCCGCTCGTGCGCCTCACCGCCAGTGGCGGTCTCGACCGCGTGAATCGCCGCCGCTACCTCGCGGGCCTTGCGATGCACCGAGCGCGGCGTCCAGTCGCCTTTGCGGATTTCGTCGAGCATCGCCCCGCGAATGCGCGGTTCGGCGAAGGTGCTGAAGTTTGCGCCCTGAGTCGGGTCGTAACGCCGCGCCGCTTCCAAAAGTCCGAGCAGGCCGGCTTGAATCAAATCATCGACTTGCACCGAGGCTGGCAAACGCGCCAGCAGGTGATAGGCGATGCGTTTAACCTGGGGCGCACCCCGGGCGATAAGGTCGTCCGCCGTGTCGCCGCCGAGGCTGGCGTACAGGGCGAGGCCTCTCATTCGGCTTTTCCGCGAGAGACCCCGGCGGTTACGCCGGGGAGGGAGAGCGAGCCGTCCGCAAGGGCGGCTGCTTTTCGTCTAACTTGTTGCTTGATAAGGTTCACAACGGAATGTATAATTTGTGAAT
>JBDHRB010000278.1:0-4138 GCA_039807355.1 Candidatus Competibacteraceae bacterium | reverse complement strand
CGCCCGCCGGCATTCCTCGGCCAGATCGCGGGTGCGGGAATGGGCCAGCGTCACTGTGCAATGCTCGCGCAACAGCAACGCCGCCATTGGTTTGCCGACAATGTTCGAGCGCCCCAGCACTACCGCCCGCTGCCCAGCCAGCGGCCCGGCGTAATCGCGCAGCAGCATCAGACAACCCAGCGGCGTGCAGGGAATCATCGCCGTTCCGCCCACCGCCAGCAGCCCGGCGTTGAGCGGATGAAAACCGTCCACGTCCTTGCCGACCGCAATCGCGGCAATCACCGCCTCCGGGTCAATCTGCTTGGGCAGGGGCAACTGCACCAAAATCCCGTTAACCGCCGGGTCCTCATTCAATTCAGCGATACGCGCCAATAATTCCGCCTGGGTCGCAGTCGCCGGCAAGCGATGCTCAAAGGAATGCATCCCGGCTTCACGGGCTTGCAAACCTTTGTTGCGCACATAAATCTGACTGGCGGGATCGTCGCCGACCAGCGCCACCGCCAAACCGGGAGTCATGCCGTGCTGCGCTTTAAGCCGGGCAACCTGCGCCGCCAGCGCCGCACGCAACCGGGCAGCGTAGCGTTTACCGTCGATGAGAGTGGCTGTGACCATGCCGATTCCTCGTGTTCATAAAATTTTGATATGATACGCTTGTTTTATAAATTAGAAAAATCAACGATAATAAACCAACTGATGCTCTTGAACGGATGAATCAATAATACCCAAAGTCATCTGGTTTTTCGCAAGCTCCACTCGACCATACCCAAGATGAACAGCCGGTTTGTAGTTGGTGATTAAAACTTCTCGGTTTAATACTCTCGAACAGTCCTCTTTTTTGGTGCGCATACCGGAAGCGGACTGGACTGAAACGATATAAAAACCATCAAACAAGTTACGCACCTGTGGAATATCATAAGATGATAGAATCCATTTGCATTTCGCTTTAAAAAGTCGCTCAGATAATTGATGATGATCCTCCCAAGAGCGCATATTATGAGCATAGTTACAGCCATTTTCTGGATAGGGCGGATCAACATACATAACCACATTGGCGCGATCATATCTTTCAATGCAGTCTTTCCAATCCAGATTTTCTATAATCACCGTGCGCAACCTTTCATAAATCGGGGTGATTCTCTCGCGTAAAAATTTCAAAGCGCCAATCAGACGGTTGCCATGCCCGCCATCGGTGATGCTTGTGGCGAAACGCGGATAATTCAGCTCGCCACCCCAACCCGCCATGATCAGATAATAAAAACGGTGCGCTCTTTCAACATCGGAGAGTTCAGTTGGATTCAAGTTAGCCAACCGCTCAAACTCGGCGCGAGATGCTAATTCCCATTCAAAGGAATCAATTAACTTTTCTGGTTCAGATTTGACCACCCGGAAAAATGTAATTAGTTCTTGATCAATATCATTGAGAATTTCAACTTGGCTAGGCGACTTTCCGAACAACACCCACGCCGCCCCTGCAAAAGGTTCTACATAGCAGGTATGCTCAGGCAACAAATCAATGATCGGCTTGCGCAGGCGAGATTTTCCGCCAACCCACTTGAAGGGACTGTTAAGCATTTTGAAAACCTCCGTAAAACCGTTTCAGTTGTGCAGTTCTTGCCCAAAATGCGCTCTGGACTTCTGAGCGTTTTCAGCTTGAGCCGTTAAGAAAAGATACCGAATACGGTCTTCTGGAAAAAGTTGCAATGTACTTTCCAGAACTTTGGGCGAATGCGTGCAGCGAATAAGCACTGGCTGACCACCGTCCTCTCCCCCGCCTTGCCTTCTCTGCTGCGTGCGCCTATCCTTGCGCGTTTTTCATCCTTCCCCAGCAGGAGAGCAGCGCCCGTGTCGAGTCATGACCCGCAGATCATGTTCGTCTTTCCCGGACAGGGTTCCCAGTATGTCGGTATGGGCAGCGACCTGATCCGCGATTTCCCCGCCGCCCGACAACTCTACGAGCAAGCCAACGACCTCCTGGGCTATGACCTGATCAAGCTCTGCCAGGAAGGCCCCGAAGAAGACCTGCGCCTGACCCGCCACACCCAACCCGCCCTGCTCACCCACTCGCTGGCCTGCCTGACCATCTTCCGCGAACTGACCGACCAGCGGGTGCAGCCGGTGCTGGCCGCCGGACATAGCCTCGGCGAATACTGTGCGCTGGTCGCCGCCGGCACATTAGATTTTGCAACCGCCCTGCGCCTGGTGCAAAAGCGCGGCGAATGCATGGGAACCTACGGCAACGGCGAAATGCTCGCCTTCCCGCTGCACCTCGACAACATCGAGCCGCTGGCGGAAAAACACTACTGCGTCGTCGCCGCCCGCAACCTGACCGACCAAACCGTGATCGGCGGTCTGAGCGATGATCTGGACCGCCTGACCGAAGACGCCCAGACCCACTTCCCGCGCAAGCGCCCCACCCGGCTGAAAACCGAAGGCGCATTTCACACCTTCCACATGATTACCGCCGCCCTGCACTTCCGTCCGGTGCTGGACGCCGCCACGATGAATCCTCCAACGATTCGCGTCTTGTCCAACAACACCGGCGTCTATCATGACCCCGATCCGGCGGCGATCAAAACCCGCCTGTTTTTCCAACTGTTTCATCCGGTGAAATGGATCGACAATCTGGAACGGGCCTTTCACGACGGCGTCACCACCATCGTCGAATTTGGTGGCGGGCTGGGCAGCGGGCCGAACCCTGAAGACAAGCGGCCCAATCTGGAAAGCATGATTAAAAAAGCCCTGCGCGGCTCGGATTTCACCGCCCACTATCATGCCGCCATTAATAGCCAAACCCTGCGCGAGACCGCGGAGGCGTTCCGCTAATGCCGCGTTATTCCACCGCCCAAGCCCAGCGCGCCCGCCATCAACTCAATCGTGAAGCCCTGAAACGCTCGCACCGGCGCGGCGATCTGATTCGCGCCCTCACCGATGCAGAGTCGGATGCGCTTGCGCCGCCGCCAGTCGATGAGGTTGCGGCAACCGGGAATCCCGCGACCCGGCCCCGCGCCTGATGCAACCCCCCCGTTGCCAGCGGGTGCGTCGGCCCGCTGGCACAAAAGTTTCCTTCAGCAGGTCATCTGCTCTCGCGTTCATGCAGATATTGACTAACCTTAGCGGTTGAACCGGATCAGGCTCAACACCGGATGCGCGAACCGCGAATCGCTCCGTCCAAGCCGTTTCCCTCCGTGCATAACCACAATTCCAGTCCCGCGCCCCCGAACGCGGGCCGCGTGGAAAAGGTTAAAGATTTTTATTTCATTGATTCCTTGGTTGATTGTTCACTCGAACCTTAAGAGGTGGGAAAACCATGCTTTCCGAGAAACAGCTTGACATTCTGCGCGAGCGCCGCGCCAAAGTGCTGGCCGGCGGCGGTGAAGACAAACTCCAGGAGCGCCATGCCAAAGGGTTGCTCGGCGCCCGCGAGCGCCTGTTGGCGCTGTTTCAGCCGGATACCTTTCAGGAAATCGCCACCCACGCCAAGCACGCCGGCAAGCATTTCGGCCTGGCCGACAAGGAATTGCCCTCGGACGGGGTGATCGTCGGCACCGGCTTTGTCGATGGCCGCCCGGTCGCGGCGTTCAGCCAGGATTTCACGGTGATGGGCGGCACGCTCGGCAAGATGCACGCCAAGAAAATCGTCCAGTCCATGCAAATGGCGCTGAAGATCGGCGTGCCGGTCGTGGCGTTCAAAGACTCCGCCGGCGCCCGGATTCAGGAAGCGGTAGACGCGCTGTCCGGCTATGGCGAGGTGTTCTACCAGAACGTGCTGTTATCGGGTGTAGTGCCGCAAATCGCCATTATCGCCGGCCCCTGCGCTGGCGGCGCGTCCTACTCGCCGGCGCTGATGGACTTCATCATCATGACCCGGCAGAACGCCTACATGTTCATCACCGGCCCGGAGGTGATCAAGGCGGTGACCGGACGCACCACCAGTCTGGATGAAGTCGGCAGCGCCCAGATGCACGCCACGGTCAGCGGCAATGTCCACTTCGTCGCCGACGACGACCGCCACGCCATTCAGATCGCCAAGGCGCTGTTGAGCTATCTGCCGTCCAACAACACCGAAGACCCGCCGCACCATCCCTATCCCGAACTCGATCTGTCGCCGGATGAGGGCATCAACCCGCTGATTCCGGAA
>JBDHRB010000277.1:0-4147 GCA_039807355.1 Candidatus Competibacteraceae bacterium | reverse complement strand
GTGTACTTCTCCAGAGCCTGACGCTGATCTTCGGCGTTCTGATCGTCCACCTTCTCACCGCCGCGTAGGGCATTGATGCCCTGTTCGATCAGGCCCTTGGCCGCGCCAGCCTTTTGCAGCAGTGCGCCGAGTTCGCCTTTTTCCTCCAGCGCCGCCAGCACGAACAGCTCGGAGCTGATGTAAGCGTCCTTGCGTTGCTGGGCGAGTTTGTCGGTCAGATTCAGCAAGCGCGACAGGGCGTTGGAGATTTGCACATCGCCGCCGGCGCCGCTGACTTGCGGCAGGCGCTCCAGCGCCTCGTTGAGTTGCGCACGCAGCAGCTTGAGGTTGACGCCGGCCTGGGCGAGCAGAGGCCGCACCGCGCCGCCGTCCTGATCGAGCAGGGCGACCATGACATGGGTCGGCTCGATGAATTGATGATCGCGGCCCAGCGCGAGGCTTTGCGCGTCGCTCAGGGCCAGTTGAAATTTGTTGGTCAGTTTGTCCATGCGCATGGCCGGCTACCTTGGTGAGAATGTCATTTCCCTAGAAAGTGGTAGCCATTGGCGGGAATTCAAGGGCTTTTGTCGAGCGCCTGCGCCAGATCGGCGATCAAGTCGTGAACGTCTTCAATGCCCACGGAAAGCCGCACCAGACCATCGTCGATGCCCAGCGCCTGGCGCACTTCGGGCGGCAGCGAAGCATGGGTCATGATCGCCGGATGTTCGATCAAGCTTTCCACGCCGCCGAGACTTTCCGCCAACGTGAACACCCGGCAGTCGGTCAGAAACCGGGTCACTTCGGCCAAATCACCGCGCAGCACCACGCCGATCATGCCGCCAAAGCCGTTGCGCATTTGCCGCCGGGCCAGTTCATATTGCGGGTGGCTGGGCAGACCGGGATAAATCACCCGCTCGATGCGCGGATGCGCCTCCAGCCAGGCGGCGAGTTGCAAGGCGTTCTGGCTATGCCGCTCCATGCGCAGCGCCAGGGTTTTCAACCCGCGCAAGGCGAGAAAGCTGTCGAACGGACTGGCGATGGCGCCAATGGCGTTTTGCAGATAGCCCAGCCGTTCCGCCAGTTCCCGACCCCGGCACACCGCCACGCCGCCGATGATGTCGGAATGGCCGTTCAGATACTTGGTCGCGGAATGCACCACGATGTCGAAGCCGAAGTCCAAGGGCCGCTGCGCCCAGGGCGTAGCGAAGGTGTTATCGGCGACGGTCAAAATGCCGCGCTGCCGGGCCAGGTCAGCGATCAGGCCCAGATCGACCAGCCGCAACAGCGGATTGCTCGGCGTCTCCACCCAGATCATCCGGGTTTTCGGCGTCAACACCGCTTGCAGCGCCGCCCGGTCGCGCAGGTCGGAATAGGAGAAGGTCAGGCCGGCGCTGCGCCGCCGCACCTGCTCGAACAAGCGCCGGCTGCCGCCGTACAGATCGTCGAGGGCGACGACGTGATCGCCGCTGTCCAACAGTTCCAGCACCGTCGAGGTGGCGGCCAATCCCGACGCGAAGGCGAATCCGGCGTCGCCGCCTTCCAGATTGGCGATGCAGCGTTCATAGGCGAAGCGGGTTGGGTTCTGGCTGCGCGAGTATTCAAAGCCCTGATGTACGCCGGGACTGGACTGCACATAGGTCGAGGTGGCGTAAATCGGCGTCACTACAGCGCCGGTGCTGGGATCGGGCGATTGTCCGGCGTGTACGGCGCGGGTGGCGAATCCCAGAGAGCGGGAGGAATCGGTCATGGCAAGCGTCTGCGGAAAGGCGGCGGAATATCTAGGAAACTAGTTCACTGGCAAAGCAGCTTCGCCATAATATCGGCATACCTCAGCTCTGACAAAGGAATCGCCCGATGTCTCTCTCCGCTGCGCTATGGCGCGATCACGCTGATTTAGCCCAAGCCTGCCTGGCTCATCCCTTCGTGCAGGGCCTCGGCGACGGCTCGCTGCCCCGCCCGCGCTTCGCCGGTTATATCGGCCAGGATGCGTTCTACCTGCAAGCCTTCGCTCGCGCTTATGTGCTTGCCGCGGCCAAGGCCCCGGACTGGGCGGGTTTCCGCGAACTGCATGAACTGGCTGGCGGCGTGCTTGAAGAGTTGGAGCTACATCAACAGGTTGCGCAAAACTGGGGACTGGATTTATCCACGGTGATGCCCGGCGCGGCCACCCGCCGCTATAGCGATTTTCTGCTGGCCACCGCCTGGAGCCGGGAAACCGGGGTTACTCTGGCGGCGATGACCCCGTGCATGAGGCTGTATGCGTTTCTCGGCCAGCAGCTCGCCAGCCGGCCCGATCCGGCCCAGACCTATCGCGCCTGGATCGACGCCTACAGCAGCGCCGATTTCGCTGCGCTGGCGCTGCGCCTGGAACAGTTGCTGGATCGTTGTGCGCCGAACCCGACGCTGGCCGCCGAGGCTTATGGTTACGCCATGCGCTGCGAGCTGGAGTTCTTTCAGGCCGCCTGGGCCGCCTGAAACCACCCGCTGCTCAAGCCCTGACTGCGGATGCCGCCAATGTCCAATCCCCCGATCTCTGCTGAAGCCCAACTGGCGCACGGTCGGAGCCTGCGCCGCGATCTGATTTGGCAAACCTGGTCGCTGGTCAGCCTGGCGATTCTGGTGTTCGCGGTCGCCGCCTATTTCACCGTGTTTTCGCGGATGGTCGATGAATTGGCCGCCAGCGCCCTGCGCAAGGGCGCACATGTGGTTCGGGCGCAGGTGGAGGCGCTGTTTGACGAGGCCGAGCGCATCGTCTACGACGCTCAGGAATGGGGGCGCAACCACACTTTTTTCACCGTTGATGATCTGGGGCGCTTCAATCGCCTGTTTATTCCGGTGCTGGCCCGGCACCCGCGCATTTCCACCCTGTTGCTCGCCGAGGACAGCGGTCGGGAATTTCTGCTGCTGAAAATGCCCAGCGGCGAGTGGCATAACCGGATTACCGACCCGGATCGCTGGCCGAATCAGCAATACTGGCGTCAATGGAGCGGCTATACCCTGCTCGGCGAGGAGTGGCGCTCCGGCGAGTACGATCCGCGCCGCCAGGCCTGGTATCAGGGTGCGACCGCCCTGAAGCAGGAACAAGGCTTGTATTGGAGCGACCCGTATCGATTTTCCACCACCCAGGAGCCGGGCATGACCGCAGCGACCTACTGGGTGGATTGGGTGAATGATCATCTCTATGTGGTGGCGGTGGGGGTGAAATTGCTCGATTTGTCCCGGTTCACCCGCGAGATGGACATCAGTCCCTACGGGCGCGTGGCGATTATGCTGGACGATGGCCGGTTGCTGGGTTTGCCGCGTCATCCCCGCTTGCAGAGCGATGCCGACATCAACGCCAGCGTGTTGAAAACGGCTGCGGAAAGCGGGTTTACCCCGCTGGATCAAGGCGTCGAATACTGGAATCGCGCCGGCAAGCCGATCAATCAGGTACTGTTTTTCCCGGTCCACGGCCAGCGCTGGGTTGCGCATTTTCTCCCGGTGAAGTTGCGCAACCAGCAACTGATCATCGCGGTGACTGCGCCGCTCAACGATTTTGTCCCGCTCGGCGGATACGACAGTCTGGCGTTTCTGGCCCTGTTTATCAGCGTGCTGTTACTGGCGTTTCTGGTCGCGGCGCGTTTTGCCCGGCGAGTGACCGATCCGCTGGAGAATCTGGTGCGCAACAGCGAGCGGATTGGCCGCATGGAGCTGGAACAGCCGGTTGCGCTGCCGCCCTCCTGGCAGGAAATGAACGCGCTGGCCGCCGCCCAGGAACACATGCGGCAAATGCTTCTGGTCAATCGTTGCGACTGGCAGCAAATCAACGCCGAACTGGAGCGCAAGGTGGCCGAGCGCACCGTAGAGCTGGCCGGGGAAAAACATCGCGCCGAAGAAGCCACCCGCGCCAAGAGCGCCTTTCTCGCCAATATGTCGCATGAAATCCGCACGCCGATGAACGCGATCATTGGCATGGCCCATCTGGCGCTGAAAACCGAGCTGACCGCCAAACAGCACGATTATGTGCAAAAAATTCACGAGGCCGGCCAGTCGCTGCTGGTGATCATCAACGACATCCTCGACTTCTCGAAAATCGAAGCCGGCAAGCTGGACATGGAGCGCATTGATTTTCGCTTCGATGATGTCCTCAGCCACATTTCCACCCTGATTAGCCAGAAGGCCTACGAGA
>JBDHRB010000276.1:0-4150 GCA_039807355.1 Candidatus Competibacteraceae bacterium | reverse complement strand
CATCACCACCGTGACCTGATGCAACGCTTCCGGCAGCGAGGTCCAGAAATCCCAGTTGTTTTTCGCGCTGCGCAGATGGGTGCGCGGGTCGCGCTTGACCGCATGGTTCAAATCCGGGAATTTCAGCGGGTCGCGCATAAAGAACACCGGCGTGTTGTTGCCGACCATATCCCAGTTGCCTTCCTCGGTATAAAACTTCACCGCGAAGCCGCGAATGTCGCGCTCGGCGTCCGCCGCGCCGCGTTCGCCGGCCACTGTAGTGAAACGGGCGAACAGTTCGGTTTTCTTGCCAATTTCGGAAAAGATTTTCGCCCGCGTGTACTTCGTGATGTCGTGAGTAACCGTGAACGCGCCGTAGGCCCCGGAACCTTTAGCGTGCATCCGCCGTTCCGGGATCACTTCTCGGTCGAAGTGCGCCAGTTTTTCCAGAAACCAAACATCCTGAAGCAACTGCGGGCCGCGTGGGCCGGCGGTCAACACATTCTGGTTATCCGCGACTGGACAACCGGCGTTGGTGGTCAGGCGAGTCTTGTTTTCAGACATGATCAACTCCTGCAAGTGGTGCGGGCGACGCCGCCCGCCAGATCACTATTACAAACCGTAGGGTTGATTGAAAATTGAATATGACAAACGGGTAGATAGCGAATCCATATCAACAGTGAAGTCAAGCCGCGCCGAACGCCCCCGGCTGAAAGTTGCTTAAAATGGGGGTCATTTCCTCAGCGGGCAACGGTCTGCTGACCAGATAACCTTGAATAGCATCGCAGCGCAGCGTCGCCAGATAGCTGGCTTGCTCCGGTTGCTCGACGCCCTCGGCGATCACTTGCAGACCTAGACTATGCCCCATGGCGATAATGGCCTTGACGATTGAAGCGTTGCTGCGGTTGATGGTCACGTCGCGGACAAACGACAGGTCAATTTTCAGTTGATCGACATCCAGTTGTTGCAGATAAGCCAATGAAGAATAGCCGGTGCCGAAATCGTCAATCGACAGGCGCACCCCCAGCGCCTTGAGGCCGGACACCGATTTGAACGACTGGGCGCGGTCCACCATGACGAAACTTTCGGTAATCTCCAGCTCCAGCCGCTCCGGGGCCAGACCGGTTTCCTGCAACGCCGCCTGCACCGACTCGACCAGATGACCCCGGCTGAGTTGCACCGCAGAAATATTCACTGCGGTCTGGGCCGGGGCCAGACCGGCGTCGCACCACGCCTTGATCTGATGACAGGCGTTGCGCAATACCCAGTCGCCGAGTCGCACCACCAAACCGCTTTCTTCCGCCAGCGGAATGAACGCCGCCGGGGAAATCATCCCGCGCTGCGGATGCTCCCAGCGCAGCAGCGCCTCAAGGCCAATAATCCGCCTATCGCTCAGGCTGATCTGCGGCTGATAGTACAGGCGCAGCTCTTGACTGCCCGGTCGATCCAGCGCACCGCGCAATTCCGCTTCCAGGGTCAGGCGATCTCTGGCCCGATGGGTCATCTCCGGGGAAAAGAAGCGCAGAACGCCCCGGCCCTGCATTTTCGCCTGGTACAACGCCGCGTCCGCGTTGCTTTGCAAGGTTTCTGCGTCCTGACCATCAACCGGATACAGGGCGATGCCGATGCTGATGCCGATGTAGACCGTGTGTTCATCGAGAATAAACGGCTCATGCAGGACTTCGATCATGCGCTGGGCGACCAGATCAATGCCGGGCAAGCTTTCGTCGCATTCGACGATGACGTTGAATTCATCGCCGCCAATCCGCGCCATGGTGTCCACTTTCGGCAGCAGCGTGCGCAAGCGTTTGCCCACGGCGATGAGCAGTTGATCGCCGAGGCGATGCCCCAGGCTTTCATTGATGGTTTTAAAGTGATCCAGATCAAGAAATAACAGCCCAAACGAGGTCGATCCGTGTTCAGCGTGCTCAATCGCATGACTGAGCAATTCAGCAAACAGGGTGCGATTGGGCAAGCCGGTCAGCGGATCACGATGGGTAAAAAAGTCCAGTTTTTGTTCGGCGTGCCGGCGGGCGGTGATGTCGCGGTTCGAGCCGCGTCGCCCCAGAAATTGGTCGTTCCGGTCGAATACCGGCTTGCACACATGCTCAATCCAGCGTTCGCCGCCGTCCCGGTCTTGGATGCGAAAAATTAACGGTTCAGCGTCAGCAGCGAGCCGGTCAGGGCAATGCGCCTGCCACAACGCCTGATCCTCAGCGTGGACGATGTTGTCAAGCAGGCCCGGATCGGCGAAAAAATCCGCCGGCGCATAGCCGGACACGTCCTGACAAGCCGGCGACATATAGAGCAAGCCGCCCCCGGCGGAGGTCCAATATTCCCAATTCGGCGAGTATTCGGCGAGGATGCGGTATTTTTCTTCGCTCTGCTCCAACAACAGGGTGCGCTGCGCCACCAGCTCTTCCAGAACATGCCGCAAGCGCGACAGCTCCAGATGGGTGCGCACCCGGGCGCGTACTTCGTCGATGTCGAACGGCTTGGTGATGTAATCCGCCGCGCCGATGCCGAAGCCCTTGACCTTTTCCTGGGTCGCATCGACTACCGTGACGAAAATGATGGGAATGCGGCTGCCCGCCGGGGTGGCCTTGATGCGGCGACAGACTTCGTAGCCGTCCATCTCCGGCATCAAAATGTCGAGCAAAATCAGGTCAGGCGGAGTTGCACTCTCGACCAGTTCAATGGCTTTAGGGCCAGAGCGGGCAACCTGAATTCGGTACTCGTCCTTGAGCGCCTCCAGAAGCTCATGAATGTTGGCCGGCACATCATCGACCACCAACAGGGTTAGAGCAGGGCTGGCATCAGGCCCGGCAGACTTGCACATCGCATGACTCCTCCGGTAGCGCTGCAATTCCAGTTGGGTGCGCAGACGCAGACGCAGTAATTCAGGATTGATGGGTTTGGTAACGTAATCGGCGACGCCGAGTTGCACGCCGCGCAGTTCGTCAGCGGATTCAGTAAGCGCGGTGACAAAAATCACCGGGATCGACGCGGTAGCCGGGTCGTTTTTTAAATGGGCCAGAACGGCATAACCGTCCATCCCCGGCATTTTAATATCGAGCAGAATTAAATCGGGAGCGGGCTGGCGCTGGGCCAGTTCCAGGGCTTTTTCACCCCGGGTGGCGGCGATGATTACATAATCATCCCGTAAAATATTCATTAAAACGTGCAGATTTTCATGCACGTCATCGACGATGAGAATGCGCGGACGATAAGCAGCATCAATCATGAGAAATAGCTCGATTCAACTGGATTCCACTGGGTGATCGCAAGCGTTCTTGTAACCCGCGCAACAAAATCAGCGCCTCGTCAATGGCGAAGACATCAATTTGCGCGGCCAGTGCGGCGATCTCCGCTTCCCAGGCGCTTGCACTGACCCCGGCGCGCAGTTCTTGCAACAACGGTTCGGCAGCGCCTAAATCATAATTCAGCGCCTGCGCCAGCCGTTCCAGGCGTTGATCGAGCGCCGCCGCGTCCAACGGCGCTCCCGCTAGCGGCGGCGCGGGACTGGCAATCGTATCCAGCCGGTCGATATCATCCAGCACCGCCCGCAACCGCATTTCCATCTCGGCCAGCGCGGCGGCGTCCGGCAACCTCCCCTGCTTCAGCCCGGCGTCGATCAATGTTACCTGTTCGTAGAGCGCATCGGCGCTGAGATTACCCGCGACGCCTTTCAGCGCATGGCAATAGGCTTCGGCGGCGACCGCGCCTTTTTCGCCAGCGAGTTGTTGTAGCTGGCTGGTCGCATTGGCGTAATGTTCGCGGAAGCGCCGCAACTGTTTGCGGTAGGCTTCGACCTTGCTGCCGATCCGCTGCACTCCAGAGCGGGCGTCGAGATGGGTCAGCGCCAACAGGTCTTTCGGCAATTCCGGCGCAACCACCGGCGATTGCGCTGAGGCGGGTTCGGCGTGCACATCCGTCCGCCCCCATTGCGCCAATACCGCCATCAGCCGGTCTGGGGCGACCGGTTTAGTCACATAGTCATTCATCCCCGCCGCTTGACTGTGTTCGGCGTCACCCGACGTGGCTAACGCAGTCATGGCAATAATCGGCAGTGCGGCGAACCGTTCGCCACCCGGTTGTTGCGCCAGCGCCCGGATGCGTCGCGTCGCTTCCAAACCATCCATAACCGGCATTTGTAAATCCATCAGCACCG
>JBDHRB010000275.1:0-4190 GCA_039807355.1 Candidatus Competibacteraceae bacterium | reverse complement strand
GTTGTCCTCGGCCAGAATCGCCAGTCCCCCGCTGCATCCGGCAAACAGCCGCCGGGCGCTGCGGGCAATGGTCCCATAGGCTTGCTGGCGGGTTTCGCAGGACAACAGCAGATCGTTCATCCGGTTCAGCACCACCATCTGCGCGTCGTGGCGCTTGACGGCGACCAGGCTGGAGCGCAGCGCCTCTTCCATGCGCCGACGCTCGCTCAGGTCGGTGTGGGTGCCGGCCATGCGCAACGGCTGCCCCTGGGCGTCGCGCAGGGTGACTTTGCCGCGATCCAGAATCCAGCGCCATTCGCCATTCTTGGCGCGCATCCGATATTCGTATTGGTAATGCGGCATTTCCCCGGCGAAATGGCGTTGCAACATGGCGTTGCAACAGCGCCTGGCATTGCGCCAGATCGTCGGGATGAACCAGCCGCTCCCAGGTGCGAATATGCGGCTCAACCTCCGCCAGCTCATAACCGAGCATCTCCGCCCAGCGTGCGCTGTACATCATCTCGCCGGTGGTGATATTCCAGTCCCAGAACCCGTCATTGCTCCCCTCCAGCACCCGTTGCAAACGTTCCTCGCTTTCGCGCCGGGCGTCCTCGACCGCTTTCTGGGCGGTGATGTTTTCCTTGAGGCCCAGATAGTGGGTAATCCGCCCCCGCTCATCGAACACCGGGGAGATTTGCGCCCGCTCCCAATATAACTCGCCGTTTTTCTTGCGGTTATGGAAGATGCCGCGCCAGGTTTGCCCTTGACTGATGGTCTGCCACAGCGTCTGGTATTCCTCTGGCGAGGTTTCGCCGGATTTCAACACCCGGGGATTCTGGCCGAGGATCTCTTCCATGGTGTAGCCGGTGATGTCGAGGAACTGGCGATTGACATACTCGATGCGTCCATTCAGGTCGGCAATCACCACCGAAAGCGGGCTTTGCTCAATCGCCTGGGATAATTTGCGCCGTTCCGCCTCCAGCCGATAGCGGTCGGTGACATCATGGACAATCGAATACAGCAACAGGTGATCATCCATGCGCAATGGCCCGGCGTGTACTTCAACGTCGCGGACTTCGCCGCTGGCCAAGCGATGCTGAAAGTGGAAATGCGAACGCCGCTCCTGGGTAGCCAGGGCCATTTCCCGGTTGATCTGTTCCGGGGTCAGGGTGTTAATCGCGCTGATCTTCATGCTGCGCAACTGGCTGATCGAATAGCCGTAGTAGTCGCTGGCGGCCTGGTTGGCGTCAACAATGTCGCCACTGACCGGATCAATCAGCAGGGTCGTGACCTTCGACGCCATGAACAGGGTGCGAAAACGCTGTTCGCTTTGTTGCAGCACCTGCTTGGCCGCTTCCAGCGCCTCCCGCGCCTGACGGCGTTCGGTCACGTCTTCCAGAATCCAGATGAAGCCGTTGAGCGGCTGGTCCGGGGCCAGGGTATGGCCGCGCATCAGACACCAGAAGCGGCTGCCGTCCTTGCGCATCAGCTCCACCTCGCCAGCGAACAGTTCGCCCAGGTCGATCACCGGATAGGCGTATTGGCTCATTGCCAGATAGGCGGCGTGATCGGGATAAATCATTTCGGTGGAGCGGCCATCCATTTCGCCAGGCGCATAGCCGAACAGAAGTTCGGTGCGCCGATTGACCCGGATAAAGTGGCGATCCTTGATGAAGACGATCCCAACCATGGCGTTGTCCAGCAAAATCTGGTTTTCCCGGAGCAGAATCCGCGTTTGTTCCTGACTGCTGGCCAATTCCCGTTCAGAGCGGCGCAGCCGGCGGTGCGGCTCATCCATCGCTTGCATATAGACCGCCCAGAATATAAAGCCGTCGCCCCAGATTTTGCACAGATGACCGATCAGGCTGTAAAACCCGGCGGCGCTGGAATGCAGCGTCATACTCAACTGAGCAACCAGCAGAAACCATAAACCACTGATCAACAGCGCCCGGAACTCGTCGCGCTCGCGCCGCCAACCCTGGATCAGCAACAGCAGAATCACCCCATACAGAGGGGCGATCAGAAACTCGACGCGCCCGTTGATCGGTATCCCCGCCGGGTGGGTGGTCCAGCGGTACGGCGCGGCGTCGGGCCGAAACAGGCTCAGGACGATCAGCACGCTGACCACGATCAGCGTCGCCGCCAGCATGATTCCGCGAGTGCGCGCTCTCAGGGTCATCTGCGCTGGCAGCAGGGTCGCCGCCAGCAATGCCAGTGCGCCGATCATCCGCGCCGGAAACCAGAAGTCCATGGCCTTTTCCAGCGAACTGGGCGTGATCCAATCCGGCATACCCGGATAGGACAGGACGTGCATGAAATCCAGAATCGCCACCGCCAGAAAGGCGCAAGCGAGAATCTGAAAGCGTGCGCCGCGCTCGTGGCCGAAAGAGAACCAGCCGACGGTGAAGATCATCAGCGTCACCGCCAGGGAGAGAAATTCCAGGCCGGTATGCAGCAGTACGTCGTAGTGTTGCGCGGCGCTAAACAGCGGCAACCCCGACAACAGCGCCCCCAACAGGAGCAGGCCCGGCGTAATGGCGCATTGAATCAATAAGGCTGGGGGAAAGGGCGCAGGCGCTGACATTGTGTTTTTACGTTTACAACCGATCCAGTAAAAAGCCGCCTGCACCCACCGCCACGAACAGGCAGCCGGCAGCACGCCATTGAAAATAGCCAATCAAGCGGCGCTCGTTGCGGAACGCCGCGATGATAAAGGGACGGGCGGGGTCCTCAGGATCGGCCAGCAGATGAATGTCCGGCCCTGGGGTCTGTTGCAACCATTCCCGGCGCACCTGTTTCTCCGCAGCCCGCCGCGCCGCTTCCCATTCATCCGGGTCAATCCGGCCATTACCGTTCCGGTCAAACAGGGCCATGCGCTGCGGATCGCGTTTCCAGCATTCCAACAGCGCCGCCACTTCCCGGCGGATATCCGGGGCTTCGCGCAGACCGCCGACCGTGCGAAATCCGCCAAGAACATGAATCTCTTCGCCAGGAATCAGCCGCTGCTCGGTATAGCGGTAAGCGGCTCCAAGACCCCATAGCGCATGAATACGCGCCCCGCTCGCCCCGCCATACCAGACATCGCGGCGAATTTTAATCAAATCCGCGCCGTGCGGATCAATGACACAGCGTCCGGTGCGATCTTCCAGCAGAAATAAATGGTCGCTCTCGCCGGAATCAATCATGCGCCAGCGGTTGTTGACGCATTCCTCGACCCGGTAACGATACCAGGCGCACGGCAACAGACTGAGCGGCGCGATAATCGGCGGCCCTTCCATCAACCGGGCCTGACCGTACAATTCGACATAACCCTGCGGCGCGGAACGAATCCGCGCAATCGGCGTATCGGCCAGCCGCCAGGCGCGCCGCCCGTAATACAATGCGCCATAACCGCCGGCGATCAATCCCGCCAGGGTCAGCGCGGCAAGCCACGGTTGCAGCGGCGCTTGCGGATTCCGCGACCAAAAGAACACTCCGCCCAGCCACAGCCCGGCGCACCACAACAGGCTTTGCAGCGTTTTTAGAGAGATCGGCGGCATCGACGCCCATCAGCGAAAGAGTTGGGCGAGGTCCACATCCTGCTTTTCCGGCTCGGTGAATTCCAACAAGCGGAATGCCGGGAAGTTAAACAGTTGTGCAATCAGCGTGTCGGGAAATTGCTCAATGCGCACATTATTCAAATTCACGCAATCGTTATAAAACTCGCCGCGGTCGGCGACGGCGTTTTCCAGGCTGCTGATCCGGGTTTGCAAATGGCGGAAGTTCTCATCGGCGCGTAATTCGGGATAGGCTTCAGCCACGGCGAATAATTGCCCCAGGCCGAGACGCAGTTGGCTTTCCGCTGCGCCTAACGCGGATAAATCGCTGCGGCGCTGGGCATCCGCCACCCCTTGGCGGGCGCGCATCACCGCCTCCAGAGTGTCGCGCTCATAGCGCATATACTGCTTGCAGGCTTCCACCAGTTTGGGCAATTCATCATGGCGCTGCTTGAGCAGAACATCGATATTCGACCAGGCCATTCCCACGTTATGCTTGAGATTGATCAAGCGGTTATAAAGGACGATGCCGTACAGTACGGTCAACGCCAGGGCAACAAGAACGATAAGGCTGACGGGATTCATGACGGCGGGCGATCATCAAAATGGAGGCGCATTTCAGTATAGCGCGACTGGATTCGGGCGAACGGGAGGAATACGCATGGGGCTGTGGTT
>JBDHRB010000274.1:0-4192 GCA_039807355.1 Candidatus Competibacteraceae bacterium | reverse complement strand
CTCGCAGCGATCCACCAGGACGATGGGAAACGGATAATCGTCAGCGCAGAACCGGGCCAGGGTCGGCAAAGTCGGCGACAGGATAACGCCGGTGACGTTTTCATCGCGCATCAGTTCCAGATACAGGGCTTCCTTCTGCGGGTTCTCGTCGGCGTTGCCGAGAATCACCCGCATTTGATGCTGATAGGCCACGTCTTCGACCGCCCGGCTGATTTCGGTGAAAAACGGATTGCGAATATCCGACACGATCAGGCCGATGGTATCGGTGCGCCGCGAACGCAAGCGCCGCGCCGCCAGATCGGGGCGATAATCCAGCGCCTTGACCGCCTCCTGCACCCGCTGCCGGGTGGCGTCGCTCACCCCGGCGTGACCAGCCAGCACCCGCGACACCGAAGCGACGGAAACCCCGGCCTGTTCCGCCACTTCCTTGATCCGCGCCATGCCTTGCCCTCCATTCGTAGAGTAATCGTTTACATCGGATCATCGCATCATTCAGGCGCTGCGTCGAGATTGATCGAATCCAGAATCCGGCTTTCTAAGCTTAAAAGGGTGTGAATTTGCCCTTGACATCCTTGATGTAAACGATTACAAATCATTTGCAGAAAATGATGCCTGACCACCCGGAGAAAATGATGAAAACGATTACTCGATCCTGCATTCGGCTGGATGTGCGCCCCGAAAGCAAAGATGAAGCGATCCGGCTGGCCGGCCAGTTGCTGGTCGACGCCGGCTATATCGCTCCCGACTACATCGCCAGCCTGTTCAAACGCGAGCAGGTCGCCAACACCTTCCTGGGCGGCGGGGTGGCCATCCCGCACGGGATGATTGAAGACCGCCACCTGATTCACCACACCGGCATCGCCATTCTGCAAGTACCCAATGGCGTGGAATGGAACGAAGGCCAGAAAGCCTATCTGGTCGTCGCCATTGCCGCTCAGTCCGATGAACACATTGCCCTGTTGCGCCGCCTGACCCGGTTGATGCAGCAGCCCGAAGCCCTGGATACCTTGTTCCACGCGGAAAATCCGCTGGTCTTGCTCGCCGCGCTGGGCGACGCCGCTGAACCATCCGTAGTTCCCGAACCCGCTGCGCCGGCCTGGCCCGCCGACGCCGAAGTGGAATGGACCCTGGACTATCCAAACGGCCTACACGCCCGTCCCGCCACCCGCTGGGTCGAGACCGCCCGGCGTTTTCCCGCTGAACTGCGGGTTTATCTGGGCGATGAATTCGCTGACGCCAAGACCTTGACCAGTCTGCTGGCCTTGGGCGTCACCCACGGATCAACCCTGCGCCTCGCAGCGCGGGGCGTTGACGCGCAACGGGCGTTGAACGCCCTGCATGACACGGTGCGCCGCCTGTCCGCGGAAGAGAAAGCCGATGCGGAACGCGCCCGGCGCAATGCGCTGGCAGCGCGTAAGACCGCGCCGGACTGGACACCGAGCGGTGCGCCCGCGACGGTTTACGGCATCAGCGCCAGTCCGGGGTTGGCGGTGGGCAAACTGGCGCGTTATCACTCCCAGCGTTTCGAGATCGTCGATCAACCCGGCGATGTGGTGGCGGAAGGCGAGGCGCTGGAACAAGCGATATTGGCGGTGCAGGCCGAGCGCGAGGCGCTGGAAATCAGCACCCGCCAGCGGTTAAGCGCCGCTGAAGCCGCGATTTTCGCCGCGCAACGCGAATTACTGGCCGACCCGGTGCTGGTGCGCGAAGCGCTGGCGACCATCATGCAGGGTCATAGCGCCGCCTGGTCCTGGCGGCAAGCGTTGCAGGCGCGGATCGACGTCTTGCAAAAGGTCGCTGACCCGCTATTAGCCGCTCGGGCGATTGATTTACGCGATGTCGGCGAGCAGGTGCTGGCGCAGTTGCTGGGCATTGAGCGGCGGCAGATGATCCTGTCGGAACCATCGATTCTGGTCGCTGAAGACCTGACCCCCTCGGACACCTTGCAACTGGACACCCGCCATGTCGTGGGCCTAGCGACCAGTCTGGGCGGCCCAACCTCGCATACCGCGATTCTCGCCCGCACCCTGGGCCTGCCCGCCATCGTCGCCGGGGGACCCGCCCTGCTGACGGTCGCCGAAGGCGGAATGGCGGTCATCGACGGCGCAACCGGCTGTCTTTATGTGGAGGTGAACGACGCCGATCAACGCAGCGTCGCCGAGGTGATCGCCCGTCAGGCCGCCGCCCGCGAAGCGTTACGCGCTGTGCGCCATCAACCGGCGACGACTACCGACGGCCATACCGTGGAAATCGCCGCCAACGTCGCCAATCCCAAACAGGCGGCGGCGGCGCTGGAGGCCGGCGCGGAAGGCATCGGCCTGATGCGCACCGAATTCCTGTTCCTGGAGCGCAATACCGCGCCGGATGAAGACGAGCAGTATCAGGTTTACCGGGACATGGTGGAGGTATTGGCCGGGCGGCGGCTGATCATTCGCGCCCTGGACATCGGTGGCGACAAGCAGGTGCCGTATCTGAATCTGCCGCATGAAGAAAATCCGTTCCTCGGCGTGCGCGGCGCACGGTTGCTGTTGCAGCGCCAGGATTTGCTCTACGCCCAGTTACGCGCCCTGTACCGCGCCGCGCAACACGGGCCGCTGTGGATCATGTTCCCGATGGTCACCCATGTCAGCGAGATCGAAGCGTTGCGCGGCCATTGCGAACTGGCCCGGCAGCAAGTGGGCGGCCCGGAAGTCAAGCTGGGCATCATGGTCGAAGTACCCGCCGTCGCAGTGATGGCGGATCGCTTTGCCGCGCTGGTGGATTTCTTCTCCATCGGCACCAACGATCTGACTCAATACACCTTGGCGGTGGATCGCCAGCATCCGGAACTGGCCGCGCAGGCGGACAGCCTGCATCCGGCGGTGCTGGCGCTGATCGACGCGACGGTGCGCGGGGCGCGGGCCGCCAGTCGCTCGACCGGCGGCGGCTGGGTCGGGGTGTGCGGCGGGCTGGCTGGCGATCCGCTGGGCGCCCGCATTCTGACCGGCCTGGGCGTGGATGAACTGAGCATGAGCGCCCAGGACGTTGCTCCGGTGAAAGCGGCGCTGCGCGGCGATTCCCGGACGGCGATGCAGGAGCTGGCCGAGCGAGCGTTACGCGCCCGCGACGCCAATGAGGTGCGGGCGCTATGACTTCCACCCGTCCCCCCCAAGTGGTAACGGTGGCGCTCAATCCGGCGCTGGACCAAACCATCGAAATCGCCGGTTTGCAGGTTGGCGCGGTCAATCGCGCCGTGCGGATGCAGGTCGATGTCGGCGGCAAGGCGATCAACGTCGCCTCCTGTTTGGCTGACTTCGGCGTGCGTGCGGCCGTCGCCGGGCAACTGGGCCGCGACAACGCCGCGCTGTTTGACGAATTGTTCCAGCGCAAGCAGATCGCCAACCACTGTTGTTTCCTCGACGGGCTGACCCGGATCAACACCAAACTGGTGGATACGATCAGCGGCGAAACCACCGATTTGAACATGCCAGGACCGGAATTGACCCCGGAAGCAGCGACTGCCTTGCTGGATGCGGTGTTGGCCCGGCTGGAGCGGCTCGCTGAATCCGCCGACTGGATCGTTCTATCCGGCAGTCTGCCGCCGGGAATGCCCGTTGAAGCTTACGCAATCATCACCCGGCGGGCGCAGGCGGCGGGCGCTGCCGTGTTACTCGACACCAGCGGCGCGCCGCTTCAGGCGGCTTTAGCGGCTGGCCCGCGCCTGCTCAAGCCGAACCAGCATGAACTGGCGGAACTGCTGCATCGACCGCTCGATGGATTAAACGCGGTAGTCGCCGCCGGGCGGGAATTACTGAGCCGTGCGCCAGCCCCGGAGTGGGTCGTAGTGTCGCTCGGCGGTGAGGGCGCATTGTTCCTGACCCGCGAACAATCGTTGCACGCCCGGCCCTTGCCCATCGCCGTGACCAGCACAGTGGGAGCCGGCGACGCCATGGTGGCGGGTCTGGTCGCCGCCCGACTGGAAGGCCGCTCGCTAATCGAAACCGCCCAACTGGCGACTGCCTTCGCTGCCGCCAAATTGACTCGGCTGGGTCCACACCTGCCGCCCCCGGAAGAGGTTCGCGCCTTGGCCAAACAAGTCGTCGTGATCCCCGTTGACTGAACAGAACACCCGGAATTGAGGAGAATCCAACATGGCTCACATCATTGCCGTCACCGCCTGCCCAACCGGCATTGCCCACACCATCATGGCGGC
>JBDHRB010000273.1:0-4198 GCA_039807355.1 Candidatus Competibacteraceae bacterium | reverse complement strand
GGCCCATGTGTTCAATCGACGAGTAGGCGAACAGGCGCTTGATGTCGCCGCGCCGATAGAACATGAACCCGGCGAACAGCAGCGACAGCAGGCCGAGCGCGACCATCAGCGGGCCGGGAGCCAGCGCCGCCGGATTGGCGCTCATCAGCATCTTGAAACGCAGCACCGCATACAGCGCCACATTCAGCAACAGGCCGGACAGCACTGCGGAAATCGGCGTCGGGCCTTCGGCGTGGGCGTCCGGCAACCAGGCGTGCAGCGGAACCAGCCCGGCCTTGGTGCCGTAGCCGAGCAGCAGGAAAATGAACGCCAGATTGAGCAGGGCCGGATCAAAAGCTTGGGCGTGGGCCAATAACTGATCCCAGGCCATCGCCGGCAAACCTGCGCCGATCACCGGTTGCGCCGCCAGATAGACCAGAATCGTCCCGAACAGCGCCAGGGCGATGCCCAAACTGCCGAGAATGAAATACTTCCAGGCGGCTTCCAGCGCGGCGCGGGTGCGGTAAATCCCGACCATCAGCACGGTGATCAGCGTCGCCAGTTCAATCGCCACCCAGAGCAGCCCGATGTTATTGGCGAGAAACGCCAGATTCATGGCGAAGATCAGCGCCTGATACATGGCGTGGTAGAAGCGCAAATACTTCGGCGTGAGTCGCCCGGTTTCCAGTTCGTGGGCGATATAGCCGGCGCTGAACGCGCTGGTGGTGAAACTGACCAGATTATTTAGAATAATCAGGTAAATATTGAAATCATCCACCCGCAGATAGAAATTCGCTTCAGGCCGTGCGCCCAACAGAGTCAGCGCCGCCAGCAGGGAAATCAGCGCCGCGCCCATGTTGATTTGTGCGCCGCGCCGATAGCTGGCGCGAAACGCTAACAGGACCGTTGCGCCCGCCGGAACCAGCAACAGCGCGTTCAGCGCCATCCATCCCAACGCGCTCATCGTTGTCGCTCCTCGCGGAAGGCGTCCATCGCCTGCATGTCCACGCTGTCAAACCGCTCGCGGATGCGGAACAGGAAAATTCCGATTACGATCAGCGCGATCAGTACGGAAAAGGCCACGCTGATTTCCACCGCCAGCGGCATACCCCGCGCCCCGGCGGCGGCCAGCACCAGGCCGTTTTCCAGCGACATGAAACCAATCACCAGACTGACCGCGTTTTGTCGGCTGATCATCAGCAGCAGGCCGAGCAGCACCACCGCCAGGGCAAAGGCTAAATCTTCCCGCGCCAGCGCGTCCGCCCCGGCGGTCACTGGCAACATCACCAGAATCGCCAGCGCCACCAGCGCCGCGCCGGCCAGCATGTCGCGCCCGACCCCGCCAACCACTTCCAGAGTGCGGTGAATGCCCAGCTTGTAGATGATCCGGTGCAGGGCGAACGGAATGAAAAGCGCCTTGAAAATCAGGGCGATGCCTGCGGTAACATACAGATGGTGCGCTTCCTGGATATACGCCTGCCAGCCGACCGCCAGCGCCAGCGCCAGCGAGTGTCCGGCGAAGACATTGATCAGCGCGTAGAGCCGATCCTGATACAGCAGCAGCAGGCTGATCACCACCATGCTGCCCGCCAGAAAATGGGCGATGTCAAATTCCAGACCGTGCATTACAAACTCCGGGAGACGAACAGCAACAGTGCGCCGAGCAGTCCCAGCATCAGCGCCGCGCCGAGGAATTGATCGACGCGGAACACGCGCATTTTGGCGATGCTGGTTTCAAACAGCGCCAGCAGGAACCCGCCCAGCGCCAGCTTGACCAGATAGGCAGCGACGCCGACCCCATAGGCCAGCAACCCTTCGCCGGCAGTCGCCATGCCCCACGGCGCGAAAATGCAGCCGATCAGCGAGATATAGAGCAGCAATTTCAGCGAAGCGGCCAGTTCGATCAGCGCCAAATGGCGACCGGAATATTCCAGCACCATCGCTTCATGCACCATGGTCAACTCCAGGTGCGTCGCCGGATTGTCCACTGGAATCCGGGCGTTTTCGGCAATCGCCACCATCAGCAGTGCCAGCAGCGCCAGCGCCAGTGAGACGCGCAAGCCGACCTCGGCGGTGAGCATGAAGCGGGCGACCGTGGTCAATTCGGTCGCGCCGGCCAGCAGCGACAGAGTGAAGACCATCATCAGCATCGCCGGCTCGGCCAGCGAGGCGATCATCATTTCCCGGCTGGAGCCGATCCCGCCAAAACTGGTTCCGACATCGAGACCAGCCAGCGCCAGGAAAAAGCGCGCCGCGCCGAGCAGGGCGACAATCGCAATCAAATCCGCGGTCCAGTTGAACAGCAGGCCGCCGGCGAAGGTCGGCACCAGCGAAGCGCCTACCCAGATTGCGGCGAAAATCAGATAGGGTGCAACGCGAAACAGCCAGGACGCCGAATCGGCCAGCACCACCTCTTTGCGCAACAACTTGAGCAGGTCGCGGTAGGGTTGCAGCAACGAGGGTCCGCGTCGGCGCAGCAGTTGCGCCTTGAGGGTGCGCACCCAGCCGGTCAACAGCGGCGCCAGCAGCAGAACCAGCAACATTTGTCCGCCCTGCACCAGAAAATCCGTAATCAACGCCATAGCGCCATCCCCAGCAGCAGAATCACCAGTGCGCCGAATACCAGGCTCAGGTAGCGGCGAATGGTCAGGTATTGCAGATGATTAGCGCGAGTGGACGCGGCAATCACCGCGTCGGTGAGCGGGGCATAGCCGTAATCCCAGATTGGATCGCGCAACTGCACCTCCAGCTTGGCCGAGCGCCCATCGCCGGGCGGCGGCATGGTCACCCGTTCGCGGGCCTGAAAAACGATGCTGCCGAACACCCGGCGGATCGGCTGGGCGAAACTGCCCGCCGTGTATTGAGTGGCCGGGCTGGCATCGGGAAAGCCGCAATCCCAGGCCGGACCGCGCCGCGCCGCGCTTGAAGCGAATCGGTGAATCAGGAAAGCCGCAGCCGTCCCCGACAACATCATGAACAGCAGCACTAACAAACCGTTATAGGAACTTTTCGCATCGACAATCGGGGCCAGGGTCAGCCAGGGCTGGGTGTGTTGGGCGGTGAGCCGGGCGCTGCCGTTGAGCAGGCCGACCACTGGACCTAACCCGTCCACCACCAGACCGGGCAGGATGCCGGCCAGCAGACAGAGTGCGGCCAGGGTGAACAGCGCGGCCAGCGAATAGCGGTCGGTTTCCTGGGCCTGAGCGGCGGCGGGGGAACGCGGACGACCCAGGAAGGTGATGCCGAAGGCTTTGACGAAGCAGGCGGCGGCGAGGGCGGCGGATAGCGCCAACAACGCGCCGACCGCCGGAGCCAGAAACTTGAGCAGCCATTGCGGCAATTCCGGGGTGAGTAGAATCGCCTGGAAAGTCAGCCATTCCGAGACAAAGCCGTTCAGCGGGGGCAGGGCGGAGATCGCCGCCGCGCCGATCAAAAAGGCCAGCGCCGTCCACGGCATTGGGTGAATCAGACCGCCCAGCCGTTCCATGTCGCGCTCGCCGGTGGCGGTCAGCACCGCGCCGGTGCCGAGAAACAGCAGGCTTTTGAACAGCGAGTGATTGAGGATGTGGAACAGGGCGGCGGTCAAGGCCAGCGCGGCGCTCAGGTACATGTGATTGGCCTGAAACGCCAGCGCCAGCCCCAGACCGATGAAGATGATGCCGATATTTTCCACGGTGTGATAGGCCAGCAGCCGCTTCAAATCGTGTTGCATCAGCGCATACAGCACGCCGAGCACGGCGGTGATTCCGCCCAGTGCCAGCACCAGTCCGCCCCACCACCACGCCATCGGTTCGCCGAGCAGATCGAAGACGATGCGGATGAAGCCATAGACCGCAACCTTGGTCATTACCCCGCTCATCAGCGCGGAAACGTGGCTGGGCGCGGCGGGATGGGCCAGCGGCAGCCAGCAAGGCGAGAATCAGCGCCGTCGCCGCCAGCGCCGGGGTCATTTCGCCTACGCGGATTGCGGCAAAGGCATAATTCCCCTGCGGCCCGGCCATCACCCCGAACGCCAGCAGCAGCGCCAGCGTGCCGAAACCGGCCATGACCAGATAGAGATAGCCGGCGCGGGCGTTGGCCGCTTCCTGATGATGGGCCATCACCAGCGCCCACGAGGTCAGCGACATAAATTCCCAGGCGAACAGGAAGGTGAACGCATCGTCGGCCAGCAGCACCAGGTTCATGCCGGCCAGAAACGCCGGGAAGAAGGGCAGCACCC
>JBDHRB010000272.1:0-4233 GCA_039807355.1 Candidatus Competibacteraceae bacterium | reverse complement strand
AGCGCAGCGCGTCGCCCAGTTCGCGCAGGGCGATTTGGCGCAAGCTGTCGCCGGGTTGCACCACGGCCCAGCGGGTGGATACCGGAACGGTGTTCAAGGTTAAGCCTCGAAAAACAGGTTGATCTCGCCCGTTGGGCGTCACGACGGGGGCGCGATCCACACGCCGCCGGGAATGGCGCGTAACCCCAGCGCGGCGGCGTCAGCGGTCAAGCGCAACGGATCGCCGAGCAGACCGGTCAGCGCAGACTGGGCGGTTTCGGTGGTCTGCACCGGCAACGGCGTCGGCGCGGTCTGATTCGCCTCCAGCGGCCAAGCGCGGTGGCTGCCTAACACGGTGCGCCGTTCCCAGCCGGCATGAATCGCGGTATGCAGATCATGATGCCAACGAGCCACCGCCAGCAGGTGCGCTTGCGTTACGCCAGGCGCTTGCGCCTGAGCCAGCGCCCAATAGGCGTGTGCGCCGGCGCGGGTCAATGCATGAGCCAGCGTCAACAGGGCCTGATCCCGAACGCTGAAGCGATCCTTTCGAGTCAAGGCCGCCTCGGCTTCCGCAAGCGTTCGTAACAGCAAAACCCGCCAGGCGGCTTCGGCGGCAGGGACCAGAGGATGCTCACGCAAGGTACGCACCCGGTCAGCGGCTCCGGCGGGTGTCATGCCAATAACTCCCAAAAATTCCAGCCCAGCCCGTCAAGGTTCAGATTCGGCCAGTCGATGTTCAAATCAGGATTTCCCTCCAGTCCATCCAGCCCGTCCAAAAAGTCTGTCCAGTCAATGCTGTCGGCGTCGCCGATGACCTTTTCCAGCCCGATCAGGCGCATTTGATACTGGTACAGTAGCGGGCGGCTTTTGTGCTTGCGCACTTGCAGCGACAACGGGTACACCCGATAAGCGGTTTCATGCAGGGTGTCGAAAAAATACAGGCTGACCGCCGTATCCGGGTCTTCGCCCTGTTGCGCTGCCGCCATCCGGTCTTCGTGGTAGACCTGAAAAAAGTAGTAGCGTAAATCGTGCATCTTGTTCAGGCCATCCAGCGAATCCAGCTCGCCGTTGATATCCGGGGCGTAATGCCAGCCGGTATGCCCGTTAATCACAATATCGGTAATGCCTTCGCCGAAGTCATCGACAAACGCGCCGCCCAGCGTCTGAATCACCGTAGCGCGAGTGGGATAGGTGTAGGTAATTTCTTCCGGCTTGACGAACAGTTCATGTTCCCAGCGCAACGCATTTTGTCCCAGCATCACCAGGGTCAGCGTGCGATCCGCTTGCGGCGTCGGCTCCTTGCCGTAGCGGGTGATGAACGTATCGGAATAGAGCGCGGTCATGGCGTCAGTTTAAAAAAATCGCCTGAGCCTTGGCGGTGATGTGATTGCCAGCAGTGACCTTGATATTTTCAAGGCCGGCGGTGGCATTAATATTTTTTTCAGCTATTAAATTAATATCGCGTGTCGCTTCGATTTTAGCTATCCCTTCCATGGTTAAATATACTGTAGCTTCGTTTTTATCAAAACTATGCGGCTCTTGGCGATAATGATGAGCAGTAGAGACGACACCATCATTAATGTTCATATCTGTCTTTGCTATCCATTCATCAGTAATAATCCATAATGAATTTTCTGGCGAACTTTGACGTAATTCTAATTTTGTTTCTAAAAAAATTTGTGTCGGTTTTACGTCGGAGCGTCCATACCCAATAACTTTTCCGTCAGAGGTCGGATCGCTGTCTTCAAATTGTTTATTTGGTGTGTATTGGGTAAATTGTGCAACGTTGCGCTTGTTGCGGGTTAGTTTCCATTGCCGATCAAAATCACCGGCCTTTTCGATCTTCGGCGTACCGCTAGCGCCAATGCTGAAATAAGCCCCGTAAGGATGATGCGTTGCGGTATTGGCAGAATCATCCGTGGCGGTATACACGTCGCTGGCGTGACGGTCGATGCGCAGATTTTTCGTCTCTTTCGGCATCGCCAATTGGTTGACCGGCTGATAGAGATAGCCCAGACACACCGGCATCAGGCTGGTCATGGCGACGACCGCCAGAATGTCAAAGGTTTCGGTCATGGCCTGTGACCAGGGGTTGTTCGCATCTTTCGTGTCGGGTTCCGGCAGATCAACGCGCCCGGCGCGGGTGCCGGCGCTGGCGGACAACGCCGGAACATGGTGATAACGAGCGCCATTGTCCAGCATCACAATATCCAGACTGTGGTCTTCGATATGCACTTTGACCACTTTGCCGACGCGGATGACCGTCCCTTGCGGCTGTTCACTGATCATTGGGGGAATCCTAGTCCTAATGGCGGGAACGGGCGTTAGTCTGGCGTCACGACCGGGCGGCGTTGTCCACGCGATTCAAATCGAACTGTACACCCCGCGCTTGCCTTCTTTCAGGTGCGGTGAACCGTCCGATTTCATCCGTTCGATAAAGCCCGTTCCGCGCACGAAATCCACCTTGGTGGTGTAATGGCGATACGGAGCAAATTCATGGGTGACGCTGGCGGCGTAGTATTCGGCGAAAAAGGATTCCCGGCTCAGGCGCACCCATTTTCCGGCTTTGATCGCTTCGTTGCCCTTGAGGGTCATTCGGCCATGCTCAAACGCCACGTTGTCCTGATTGAGCAGGATCAACCCCTTGCGGCGCTCTTCCGCCCAGTTCAGATAAACCTCTTCGTTTTTTTTCTGATCGTCCTTTTTGACCCCGCGCAATTCCTCCGTTATGTCATTGGGCAGCAACGCGGTGTCCAGCTCCATGTAGCGATAGCCGTATAAATCCGGGTCGCTGTTGGGCGCGTCGGTTCCGTTGAGAAATGTCCAGGCCAGGGATTGCGCGGTTTGGGCCGCGTTGAACACCTGGTTATACAGGCCCAGCAGTTGCTCAAAACCGCCGCCTTTTACCCAGTAAATATTCGCCACATTGGCGTCGTTGCGGGCGGCGTCCAACTGGATAACATCGCTAATGTCGATGTCCACTGCATCCGCCGTGGCGGTTTGTCCGCCCACTTGCGGAATCGGTTGCCCGTTCAGGTCATGCCAGGGACAAACACGCAGCCGCAACACCGGCCCGGATTCCGCGTCATCGACAAACAATTCATTCCAGGGCGTATCGGCGATGCGCGCCATGAAATTCCAGATCGGGCCGGTCAGGGTGTCAATGCCGGGCGGGGCGATTTTCCCTTGCACCGGAGACGGGGTTTGCCACAGTGGAATGTCGTTAAACCGGGCCATCATCGTGGTCAGTTGCGGCTGCACCAGATGAGTCAGGAGGCTTTGCAACATCTCGCCGACCGGATAAGGCTTGTTGTCGAGATGCAGCAGTTGATAGGTCAACAAGCCGGCGATGAACCCGCTCTGGCCCATGGCCGTCCAGAAGGTGGACGGCGGAATCTGCGTCAGGTTGAACAGCAAGCCGTAATCGTTGCCCTGGATCACCACAATCCGATTCGGCTTGCCGTCGGGACTCATCACCTCGTTCCGGCGAATGTCGCGGATGAAGCCGCGCAACAAAATCGGCAGTTGCTGGGCGTCCGCGCCATAGCCGGTGGACCGCGCCAGACGGATTTCAATTTCATCGAGCGGCTCCAGCAACCCGTACAGGGTATCGGCGCTGCCGCCGGATTCCGGCGAGACGGCGAAGGCCACATCCGGGATTTGGATGACGAACGATCCCATCGGCTGATGCACCGACTTGCTGACGCTGACGATGCTGCCATCCCCCAGCCAATGCGTAATATCCCACACCTGGCCGCCTTCCATCCGGCTCGGCTGGCCGGCGTCGGCGCGTTGCCGGGTTTTGTAAACCAAAATGGCAAAGCGTGGGCAATAGGTATTAACGGCCATTGATCGCGTCCAAATGAATGCGCCCATACGGCGACGGAACGCGCAAGTCCATGACATGCAAAACGTCTTGCCCCAGACGAGCGCCATAATGATCCTGCTGACGAATCAGCACTTCCAGTTGTCCCAAGCCGAACCCGGCGCTGATCGGGGCTGTGCCGGCGGGTTGCGCGGGTGTAGCGGGCGTGATGGGCGGCAGGCCGTCCATATTCTGCCAGGCCCAAGCCGGTGCGCCGGGCGGCGTGGTCCGGTAGCGCTCGGCAGCGTTGAAGTTCGTCATACTCAAGGGCGGAATCGCCCTGGGACGCGGGGCGGGGCTAAAATTTTGCGGGCGGCCTAGCAGCGACTGAAGTCCCCAGGCCATGCCGCCCAGCGCCTGCTGAACGGGTTGGCGCGTCGTTTGGTTAA
>JBDHRB010000271.1:0-4249 GCA_039807355.1 Candidatus Competibacteraceae bacterium | reverse complement strand
TTACAGCGCGAAGTTGAGCTTTTGCGCGAACGGATTCGAGAGAAAAACGACATCATCGACGATCTGCGCCAAGATCGAGACCACTGGCGACAACAGGCAACGGCCTTGCTGACGGATCGGCGCGAGCCTGCCGCGAGTGTTGGGCGTAAGATCGAACTGTGGACATTGGCCCGGCCTCGGTTCCTGCTGGCCCTGTTGGCGGTGATGGGTCTGGCCGTTCTGGTCTTGCTACTCCGGGATCGGGTAGCGGTCCTTGTCGATATGCTTTGATCGTAAAATCCCGCGCCTGATATTTTTCTTTCCTACCGCCCGCGCCGTGGGTTCGGGTTTCCTCCGCTCCAGTTCAAGCCCTCCCCCCGCTTGCTTTGGAGAACTTGAAGCCCCTCCGCTGCTTCGCTATGCCTCGAACCGTCCGGCCTCCTCCCTCCTGCCGAACCGTTTTTTGTCTTTTTGCGGGGCCGATTTCGCGGCTGGCGAATTTTCCACCACCGCGCCCGCCCAACTACAGGTGTTTTTAAAAACTATAGGGTACTATAGGGAGTCCCCGGAAACGCTAGGAAATCTGAGGGGTTGCGGGGAATCGGCAAGACCGTTTATGCGTAAAAGCAAGACCGTTTATGCGTAAGATCGCCCTGAAAGCAAGACCGTTTATGCGTGGACAACTTCCTCAAAAGGCTCCCTTCTGTGGATAAAATTGGCCTATGCTTTTCCTTGAAAGGGCGGTAGGAAAAGAACATGCGCGACGATGGCGACGATCTCGAAAAGCTCGTAAGGCAAGCCTTCATGATCGAGGCGGAAGAGGCGCGGCAGGCCGGGGCCGTCCGCTTCATGGCCCGCGCCCTGACCCAAGCCACCATGCCGCACAAGGCAACGCCGGGCAACGAATTCAAACGGCGGAATGGCTCCTTTACCCTCTCTATGCTCTCCCCGAGTGACATAGGGTTACCCTATGGATCGATTCCCCGGCTGCTCGTGTCATGGCTTACAACGGAAGCGGTGCGCACAAAATCCCCGGTTCTGGAACTTGGGCCGTCCCTGTCGGCCTTCATGGCGGAACTGGGCCTGACGCCTACGGGGGGCCGATGGGGCAGCATCACGCGGCTGCGCGACCAGATGACCCGGCTTTTTGCCTCGTCCGTGACTTGCATCTATGACGACAAGGACAGAACAGGAATCGTCAACGTCCGGGTTATCGAAGAGGCGCACTTATGGTGGAATCCGAAAGTGCCAGACCAAGCGCCGCTGTGGAAATCAACCATCGAACTGGGCAAAAAGTTTTTTGAAGAGGCGATAAACAGCCCGGTTCCGGTGGACATGCGGGCGCTCAAGGCACTCAAGCGGTCGCCTTTGGCCTTGGATATTTACTGCTGGCTCACTTACCGCCTTTCCTACCTACGCAAGCCTACGGAGATTCCTTGGGCCGCACTGCAAATGCAGTTCGGCGCGGATTACGCCATGCAAGGACAAGGACCGCGAGACTTCAAAAAGAAATTTCTCCATCACTTGCGAAGCGTCCTCATCCTCTACCCGGAAGCCAATGTTGAGGATGGGGAGCGGGGCTTGCTGCTCAAACCCAGCAAGCCGCATGTGGCGCAACTGCCGCCCGGCCTGCCCCGGCTCAAGAATCCGCACGCGCCTGAACCGCTATTGCTCCCGCTGCCTATCCATGAACATGAAGGGCATACCGGGCCGCATTTGCGGACCTCGACCTATGAACGGGCGAAACAGAACGCGCCGGGCTTGGATGTCTACGAACTGGAACGGCAATGGCGCGAATGGATCGAGAAAAAGGGGCCGCCGCAAAAACCGGATGCGGCCTTTATCGCCTTCTGCCGCAAGAAAGCCGCTCGTGAAAATCGCTAGAACAAAGTACGAAAGAGAGAACTTAGCGAATGAGCGAGCGGATCGTCATTGACTGTTGGGATTGGCATTACAAAGTAGGTTTCGACTATAAACTGGCTGAGAAAATAAAAGCTGCCGCTCAAAGTTTACAAAACAAACCAGAACAACATCTTTTACTTCAACAATTAGAAGTTTTTTCATCAATGATATCAATCTCAGCACTTTGCGATGCTCTTGAAGAAAACCCTGAACGATCCAAAGAGCTACTTGCTGGGATAGATGGCTATCGGATACTATGTACTCCCACCTCAGTAGCCGATTCTCTAAGAATCAGGATTGCGCAGTTACCAGAAAAATTTGATCATGTAAAAAAGGAAATTTCCCTCCTTTTAGATTCGGCTGAAAAAGCTCGTTTTATTAACTATCATGCCGAAATCTTTGAACCAGTCTTTGGGTTAGAACTAAATAACCTGCTATCAAAAAAAACGACTCAATTCCTGCCTCGTCCTAAAGATGAATCAATCGCGCAAGAAAATTTTGTTGAGACCGTTAATTTAGTGCTAAAAAACTTGCTCAATAGTTGTTATATTGATAAAATACTAGGAGAAGTGTCCATTCCTAAATTCGATTTATTGGTAAAAGAAGAATTTGGTTTTGCAGAATACTGGCCGGCTGAGATTTCTAAATCAAAAAAAAATAGCCTAATAATATTTCATAATCCTGACAATCGCTTGATCGGCACGCTCCAAACAACACTAGCACACGAAGTCTTAGGACACGGTACATTTTACGAAGTCGAAATGGCAACTGCCCCATCATTTTTTGATCACGGAGCAATGTGCCTAATCGAAGGTTGGGCTACATGGTGTGAATGGCACGCATCGGACACACCACAAGGCATGTTTTATCGATCAGGTCGTTTACATGGTTTGAATAGATTTTATGAAAAAGACGTAACAAAAATATGTGCAGGTATCTCTGAAGATGTTACCAACCTTGGATATTCTTGGTCTGCGATCAACTCTGCAATGTTGTACTTTTTTCAATATCCCGGTTTTAGTTTCTCTTACACATTGGGAGCTTTATGGATGGAAGAGAAATTCCGAGCAACTAACCCAGAAAGTTTCTTTAACTCACTAAAAAAAAGACCATGGGGTGATTTCTTTTTATTATGGTAATCATCGATAGTGGTTTTTATTTTTGCCATTCTTTCGATATTGGTACGCGACTGGACTTTTTTGAAAACTACGAAAAACGCGAATCTATTACCGATGTTCCTAATGCACTACGGTATCAGAAATTAAGGCACGACTCGCTCACACTCTGGATAAGCGAACTCGGTTTATTAATTGCATTTCAAAAATTAGAAATCGCTAATTTCACGCTAGCACACCTAGAGTACCAAAATAACTTTGAATACTACTACTCAGACATTATAAGAGAGATTGCTTCTATATTTCACAAAAATATCGAAGCAGATACATCATTTTTATTACACGTAGGTTTTAACGAATTAAAAATCGACTGGAAAATGGTCCGTATTCCTCATAATGATCTTGCATGCCGAATTATGCTTGAAGCAGTTTTAATTGATGAGCTTTGCAGAACTATAGATAAAAGAAGTAGAAGTTTTATCAACGAAGCTAATCTTCCGGAAGAAAGGCTTATCGTTCAATACGTCGAAAATCTATTCCCTTTGGCAATTCCTGCTAGCTTTCTTGTAGCAAAGCTCGAATTAGAGCAAATGGATCAGTATTTTTTTACATGGCGACTCGGGGAAAGGGTTGCTGCAATTCGTGCACGATTCTCCGAGTCTGTCACAAATACTTCGCTATATCGAGGTCATCTCGAAAGACATCGACAAAGCGCAATGAATTCTCTATTATCAGCGATTACTGTTCTCTCATTAGCTCAAGTGAGCGATGCGATTTCCGACGTTCTAATGGCTTTTTCTTTACACATAAAAAAAGATGATCTGAATAAAATTTTTGCCATTATCGCAATGACTTTCTTCGCTTGGGGTTCCATAGGTCACTTATTACGACCTGCTGTTTCTTTATGGATAGATGATGCGAAGCGCAAACTGATTTCATGGCGTATTCTCAAGAAAAACATTACTAATTAATACCAAGCTTTTCCCTAACTTAGCCTCTCCGATAGACAAAAAGGTTCCCTTTTGCGCGGTTGTCCACGGCTTTCTAAGCCATTGTTTCGCTTAATGCTGGCAAGCGACAAAAGGGCCGTGCAAAATACCGGGCATGAAAATAGGCTATGCTCGCGTCTCCACGGATGAACAAAACCTAGACCTGCAACGGGCGGCGCTTGAGGCGGCCGGGTGCGAACGGGTCTTTGAGGATCGGGGGATTTCCGGGGCGGAGTCCGCCCGTCCGGGCCTCGCCGCCGCTCT
>JBDHRB010000270.1:0-4261 GCA_039807355.1 Candidatus Competibacteraceae bacterium | reverse complement strand
CCGCCAGCATCGCCGTATCGTTGTAGGAATCGCCCGCCGCAATCACCCGGAAGTTCAGGCCGTGGAACGCCCGCACCGCCTGGCGCTTGGAATCGGCCTGGCGCAGCACATAACCGGTCACCCGATCCTCGGTAACTTGCAGTCGGTGACAGAACAGCGCCGGACAGCCGAGCTGGCGCATCAACGGCATGGCGAACTCATAGTAAGTGTCCGACAGAATCACCACCTGAAACCGCTCGCGCAGCCAGTCGAGAAATTCCGGCGCACCGTCCAGCGGCCCCATGCCGGCGATCACCTGCTGAATGTCCGACAACTTCAGCCCGTGCTGATCGAGCAGGGCCAGCCGTCCGCGCATTAATTCGTCGTAGTCGGGAATATCCCGGGTAGTCAGACGCAGCGCCTCAATGCCGGTGCGCTCGGCGACGTTGATCCAGATTTCTGGAATCAGGACCCCTTCCAGGTCCAGACACGCTAATTCCATGAGAAGCCCCCTGTTCAAGATGGTGATCGACGGCTGAAAAATCGCCCGGAGCATCGCCCCGGATCAGATTGAATCGCCCGTTTCCAGGCTAAACGGCAAAAAACTTCAAGGTTCACGCCCCATCGAGCAAACCGGCCAGTTGTTCGGTATTCAGCCGCAAGCGCAAGGCCAGCACCATGATCAGATCAATCGCCGCCTTGGGATTCTGCTCCAGGAAGGGCATAAACTCCTTGCGGCGGATCACCAGCAATTCGCTGGGTTCCAGGGTGACAGCGGTTGCGGAACGGCCCCGCCCGTCGAGCATGGCAATCTCGCCGACGATCTCGCCGGGGCCGACCGTACCGAGGACGATTTCCCGACTATCGCCATCCGCCACGCTGACCTGGAGCCGACCGCTGGTCACCACCAGCATTTCATCGCCGGTGGAGTCCTTCTCGAAAACCACATACTTGCCGGGCAAGGTGACGGTGCGCGCCATGGCGACGATCTTTTCCAGATGACTGGTGGAGAAATTGCGAAACAGAAAGCACTTGCGCAGAATATCCAACTTGTGCTGCCGGGGAGCCGTCGGGGTCCGGCTCAGGGTCAGAGCGCCGTGTAACTGACTGGCGATCAAGGGCCGCTTGATGCACACATAGTCCGATTCAAGCAGAGGAGACGCCGAAGCCAAAATATGGGTCGCCTCCGGCTGATTTTGCCGATACTCATTCCAAAACAGCATCGCCCCCGGATCATCGGCATTGACGATAAACATATCAGCGGTTTGCAGGTCTTCGTTGCTCCATTTATAGAGAACATCCTGATTCCCGGCCACCGACAGAATATTGCGGATCATCCGGCGATCCTTTTCCGGAAACCCCAGGACATTGACGGATACGGTTTGCAACATGGTTGATAGCCTCTGATGACGCCTGACGCCGGCGATGACCGACGCCTTCACATAACCATTCCAAAAACGCCAGGGAAGGGCGTTGCCAGGCCCGGCGGCGCGTTCCGATCCGCCCGCCGGCTTCCCCGCTCTGCTGACAGGACCTTGCACATGCATGACATGATCCTTGCCGCTACCTCCGGCCAGCGCCCGCTGGTGACCGTCACGCTGGCGTTGGCGCTGTTGGCAACGCCGAGCTACGCGCAATCCGGCGAGGCGTTGCTGCGCTGCGCCTCGGATGGCAACTATCGGCATTGCCGGGCCGATACCGGCGATGGCGTTCGATTGTACCGCCAATTAAGCAACAGCGCGTGCCGTTATAATGACACCTGGGGTTATGACCGACGCGGGGTCTGGGTGGATCGCGGTTGCCGGGGCGAGTTTCAGCTTTATACCGGCAGCAGCGGCGGCGACGGCAAGGACAAGAAAGGCAAAGACCAGACCGCAGCGATTGTCGGCGGGGTAGTCGCGCTCGGCGTACTCGGCGCACTGCTTTCCGATCAGGATAAAAACCGCGATCCGGGGCCGCCGACGCGCCTGGTCCGCTGCGAATCCGACGGTGACTATCAACATTGCCGGGCCGATGTCCACGGTCGGGTAAGCCTGCGCCGCCAACTCAGTCGGGCGAACTGTTACTATAACGACACTTGGGGTTACGACCGGCGCGGAGTGTGGGTGGATAATGGCTGCCGCGCTGAGTTTACTCTGGACTGATTTCCCTTGCCGCTTTCCAATCAGGCTATCGCTTCCATGAGAACAATTCGCTTATTGATCCTCGCCGGCTTGAGCCTGCTGTCCAGTGCGCTGCTGGCGGCCCCGCCAGCCGTGACGGAATTAAATCTGATGACGGGCCGCGAGGCCGGCGTCTACTACCAGATGGGGCGTGACTTGAAAACGCTGGCGAGTGCGCATCAGATTGATTTGGCGGTGATTCCCTCCGCCGGTTCATTGGAAAACATCTTCAAGGTTTATGAATACCCCAGCCTGGAATTAGGCTTTAGCCAGTTCGACACCCTGAGTCTGGTGGCCCTGGAAGCGGCGCTGGCCGATGAGGAAGACGCCGAGGAACTGCGCAAGGTCGCCAACTCTTTGCGCTTGGTGTTACCGCTGTACTACGAAGAATTGCATGTCCTGGCGAAAAATCCGGACATCCGGCAAATCACCGACCTGAACGGTAAACGGGTGGCGATGGGTGATGTGATCAGCGGCGCTTATGGCACGGCAGCCTCCCTGCTGGGATTACTGGAGATCAAGCCCGCCGAAGAACGCGCCCTTGACGCGGTGACCGCGCTCGACGCTTTACGCCGGGGAGAAATCGACGCCCTGATCCATGTGGTCGGCGCTCCGGCCCGCCTGTTCGCCCAGCCGGTCGAGGGTCTGGAAACCCTGCATCTGCTGCCGGTGCTGATCCCGGAGACGCTGGCCAACAGCGAGTCGTTTCAAACGTTCTATCAGAGCGTCACCCTGCCAGCCGCCACCTATAGCTGGCAAGAGCAGGCAGTGCCGACCATCGCGGTCGGCGCGATCTTGTTCACCAGCGACAAGGGGCCGGATGAACCGCGTTGCCGCGCCATGGGTCGTTTCGCCCGGCTGGTCTATGACAATCTCGAAGAATTGGGCCGGGTGGGCCATCCGAAATGGAAAAGCGTCCGTATCGACCGCGAGGCATTGCTCAAGGCGCCACATTTGTCCCCCTGCGTCGCCCAGGCGTTCAAATGAACGGCGGCGCTACTCCGTGACCATCTCTTTCCAAGCGTTCGGGCATGGACTAAAGTTGAAATGTCAAATGGATGACCACTTCGGTTTCCATGAACTCACGGCATAAATCAGCCATGGCGACCAATCCTAATAACGTTCTGACCCAGCCGGGCGGTCAACTCAGCGGACTAGCCCGGCAACTGGTATTAAATCACCTGCTGGATGAAACCGCCGCGCTCAAGGCGCTTGAGCAATCCCGTCGGGACAATCAGCCTTTCGTCGCCTATCTGGTCGATAACAAGCTGGCCCGCGATAAAGACATCGCCCGGCTGGCCTCGCGCAGTTTCAACTTGCCGCTGTTCGATCTCGACGCCCTGGAAATCGACAAGGCCATCGTACAACTGGTCGATGAAAAACTGCTCCGCCAGCATCACGCCTTGCCGTTGTACAAGCGCGGACGGCGCTTGTTCGTCGGCGTCAGCGACCCGACCAATCAGCGGGTGCTGGAAGACATCAAGTTCCAGACCCGGCTGGATATTGAACCGGTCATCATCAGCGAGAGCCAGTGGGGCCGGGCGATTGACAACGCTATCGACACCCAGACCTCGGCGATGGTCGATCAGGACATCGGCGACCTCGATTTCAGCAACGAGAACGATACAGGCAAAGTCGAAGCCACCCTGACCCAATCCGACGCCGACGATGCGCCGGTGGTGCGCTTCATCAATCAGGTGATCCTCCAGGCGATTAACCGGGGCGCTTCCGACATCCATTTTGAACCCTACGAGAAGATTTACCGGGTGCGCTTTCGTCAGGACGGCATGTTGGACGAAGTTTACAAACCGCCGGTGGCTATGGCCCCCCGGCTGGCGGCCCGCCTCAAGATCATGGCCCAGCTCGACATCTCGGAACGCCGGGTGCCGCAGGACGGACGCCTCAAGCTCTATCTGACCAAACAGCGCGCTATCGACTTCCGCGTCAACACCATGCCGACGCTGTGGGGGGAAAAAGTGGTGCTGCGCTTGCTCGATCCAAGCAGCGCACAAATGGGCATCGACGCGCTGGGCTATGAGCCGGATCAGAAGGAACTGTTCCTCAAGGCCATTCACAAGCCGCAGGGCATGGTGCTGGTCACCGGCCCGACCGGCAGCGGC
>JBDHRB010000269.1:0-4263 GCA_039807355.1 Candidatus Competibacteraceae bacterium | reverse complement strand
CAATTACGACATCGAGCTGTGGTATCGCATCCTACAGGTCAATCTCAATGCGCCGTTTCTGTTGACCCAGGCCCTGCTCGGCTTGCTGAACCGCTCCGCCGATGCTTCGGTGGTGTTCAGCGCCGACCGGGTGAGCGAGGAGGGTCAGGCGTATTGGGGCGCTTATGCGGTGGCCAAGGGCGGCGCGCAAACCTTGATGAAAATGCTGTCCAGCGAACTGGAAACCAACACGCCGATTCGCGTCAACAGCATTGATCCGGGTCGGGTGCGCACGCCGATGACCCTGAAGATTTATCCGGGCCGCGAACCGGAGCAATGGCCGACCCCGGAGGCGGTGCAGCAGGCTTATCTTTATCTGCTGGGGCCGGACAGCCGGGGCGTAACCGGCCAGCTCATTCACGCCCAGAGCTGGAGTCAACCGTCCACCGACGCCGCCGGCTAAATCGACGAAACTCTTGCTTGGAACGGTCGAAGCTATCTGTTTTTAAAGATACTTTCGACCGTTTTTTATAAACCCTACTCAATATTCTGAATCTGCTCGCGCATCTGTTCAATCAACACTTTCAATTCAATCGCGGCCCGGGTGGTGTCGGCATCCGCAGATTTCGATGACAACGTATTGGCCTCACGATTCAATTCCTGCATCAAAAAATCCAGTCGTCGCCCGACCGGCTCATTGCGCTTTAACACCGCCTCGATCTCATTCAAATGCGTATCCAGCCGATCCAGTTCCTCATCGACATCCAGGCGCTGGGCGATCAACACCATCTCCTGCTCCAGCCGACCCGGCTCCGCCTCGGTCGGAAGGTCCGCCAGCCGGCTGAACAGCTTGTCGCGCCAGCGCGCCAACACCTCCGGGCGGCGGGCGCGCACCTGACGCACCTGCTCGCGCATTGCCGCGCAGCGTTGCTCAATCAATTCGGCGGTGCGCTGACCTTCCCGCTCACGGGTCGCCACCAGCTCGGCCAGCGCCGCATCCAGACTGTTCAGCAAAGCCTGTTTGATTTCGTCCAAATCCAACTCCGCCTCGCTAATCACCCCCGGCCAGCGCAACACATCAATCAGGCGCAGACCGGTGCCTGGCCCCATCACATGCTCCAGCTCCCCGGCCACCTCCAGCAAACGTTCTACCACCGGCAGATTCAGACTGATCGCCGTCAAGGTCGCGCCGGTGGTCTGCACTTTCAGCATCCCCTCAACCTTGCCGCGACTGAGCTTGGCGGCAATCCGCTCACGGGCCAGCGTCTCCAGGCTGCGCAACGCTTCGGGCAGACGAATCGCGGTTTCCAGATAGCGATGATTGACGGAACGAAGTTCCCAAAGAATCACGCCCCAGGCGCTGGACTGCTCGTGGCGGGCAAAAGCCGTCATGCTGCGTAACATGGAATCATCCTCAAACTTTGGTAGTGTGGTTATCGCCTCGCTTATCTTAGGCGGAAATCGCCGGATTGGCGCGTTTCGCCCGGCGCTGCCAGCGGTGCGCCCTCCAGTCCGGCCAGCCGGGCCGATTCTGCTATAGTCCCCAGCCCAACCGTTTCTTCCACCGACTCCCAGGATGTCGCCCATGCGTCCCAGCCACCGCGCCGCCGCTGAACTGCGCCCCATTCAACTGACCCGCTCATTTACTCAATACGCCGAAGGTTCGGTATTGGTGGCGTTTGGCGCTACCCAGGTGATCTGCACCGCCAGCGTCGAGGATCGCGTACCGCCGTTTCTCAAGGGCAAAGGGCGGGGCTGGGTGACTGCCGAATATGGCATGTTGCCGCGCTCCACCCACACCCGGATGCAACGCGAAGCCAGCCGGGGGCGTCAGGATGGCCGCACCCTGGAAATCCAGCGCCTGATTGGCCGCTCGCTGCGGGCGGTCATGGACCTGGAGGCGCTCGGCGAACGCACCATCACCGTGGACTGCGATGTGATTCAGGCCGATGGCGGCACCCGCACGGCGGCAATCACCGGCGGCTTCGTCGCCCTGGCCGATGCGGTGCGCAACCTGCTTTCCCGCCGCCTGGTGAAGAAAAACCCGCTGCACGGCCAGGTCGCTTCAGTTTCTGTCGGCATCTATCAGGGCCTGCCGGTGCTGGATTTGGATTACGCCGAGGATTCGGAAGCGGAAACCGACATGAACGTGGTGATGAACGACGCCGGGGCATTTATTGAACTCCAGGGCACCGCCGAAGGCCACGCCTTTCGTCAGGATGAATTGCAGGCCATGCTCGATTTGGCCCGGGACGGCATCACCCAGCTCTTGCAAAAACAGCGCGAGGCGCTCGGCCTGCCCGCCTGAACTGCGCCGCCTAGCGAAGGAATCTTCCAATGCGTTCAATCGTTCTCGCCACCAACAATCTCGGCAAAGTCCGGGAATTTAACGCGGTGCTGGCCGGCCATGACCTGGAATTGGTGGCCCAATCCGCCTTCGACACTCCAGAGATCGAAGAAACCGGCCTGACCTTTGTCGAAAACGCCATTCTCAAGGCGCGTAACGCCGCCCGCCACACCGGTCTGCCGGCGCTGGCTGACGATTCGGGATTGTGCGTCGATGCGCTCGACGGCGCTCCTGGAGTGATCTCGGCCCGCTATGCCGGGGTTTGCGCCGATGACCGGCTGAACATCGCCCGCCTGCTCAACGAGCTGCGCCATACTCCTGCCGAACAACGCACCGCCCGCTTTCATTGCGTGCTGGCGTTGTTGCGCCACCCGGCTGATCCAACCCCGCTGATTTTCCAGGCGGATTGGGAAGGGATGATTACCTTCGAGCCGTATGGCAGCGGTGGCTTTGGTTACGATCCGGTGTTTCTGGTACTCGACGAGGGACAAACGGCGGCGGAATTAGACCCGGCGGTGAAAAACCGCCTCAGTCATCGCGCTCAGGCTCTGGGGCAACTGCTCCGGGCGCTCGCCGCTGGCGGTCTGGATCACGGGGCTAGAGCGGCGGCAGGGTGATCGACAGAATAATCGGCTCCAGTTGCTTCCACACCTGCTCGGCCTCGCGCTTGGACAATACCTTGGGCAACATCTCATGGATGGCTTCCAGTTCAGCGCGCAGCGCCTCGACCGTCGTCACCGCCTCAACCCGTTCGATCCGCCGCCCGGCGGTTGGCCCCATCGCGCCCAACAAGGTAAAGCGAATCACGCCCTTGGCTTTGTCCATGTTAAAAGTCGGCTGGGCCGCCGCGCTCCGGGCGGTAGCGGCGATCTGCTCCTCGAATTGCTGCGGCGAAAACGGCAGCAGGATCGGCTCCAGTTGCTTCCAGGTCTGTTCCGCCCGGCGATTGGACAATACTTGCGGCAACATTTCGCGGATGGCGTCCAATTCCAAACGCAGTTCTTCCACCGAGGTCGCCGCTTCCACCCGGTTGATCCGCCGTTCGGCGCTCGGTCCCATCGCCGCCAGCAGAGTGGCGCGAATAAAGCTCTTCGCCTTGTCGAGATTGAAGCGCGGATAGGCGCTCCCGGCGCTCCCTGCCGCTGGCGTTGCTGGCGCGTGCGTCCAGTCGTCGCTTTCCCAAATGTTTTGCATCAACAGCCGTTCCGATTTCGGATGATCCGAGGCTGCCGGGGGCGAGGCTGGCGCTGGCGTTGACGCTGATGCGGTAGGGGCTGGCGCGGCATTGGCCGGGGCGGACTGTTGATACAGGGACGCCGAGGCGATAAACCCGCCCGCCTCCAGTTCAGCGAGCGCTGGCGCAATATCGCCCATTGATTTCAGCCGTTCGATCATCTCCGCCGCCGTAGACCGACCATCGACCATGATGAGCAGCCGGCGCAGGGCCGTAGGCAAGCGATATACCCGTTTCTGGATTTCTTCCTGGCCCTTGGCGGTTTTGATATACACCTGCTGGAGTTCCATAGCGCCCCTGAAGATCCTGGCAATCGAAGGTTAAAGTTGAACCGCTGCGCATGAAACAGCGGCGCTCGCCAACCAGAACCGATTTGGCAGGCGTATGACCATTTTAGACAGTGAGAGAAAAAATGTCGCATTCTGCGTTACCGACGCCCCTGGCGCTCTATGTTCATATCCCCTGGTGCGTGCGCAAGTGTCCGTACTGCGATTTCAATTCTCATCAGGCGCCGGGGCCGCTGCCGGAACGGGCCTATGTCGATGCGCTGCTGGCCGATCTGGAACAGGATTTACCCAGAGTCTGGGGGCGGCGTCTGGAAAGCCTGTTTATCGGCGGCGGCACGCCAAGCCTGTTTTCCGCCGAAGCGCTGGAGCGCCTGCTGTCGGGTTTGCGGGCGCGCCTGCCATTGCGCCCCGATCTG
>JBDHRB010000268.1:0-4270 GCA_039807355.1 Candidatus Competibacteraceae bacterium | reverse complement strand
ATTAGTTCCATGCCATCGCGGGTGAGCTGGAACACGCAGCGTTCGGTGATGTACAGCACCGGCTGGCCCTTGGCGACGGCGTGGGAGCCGCTGAAGGTGCGGTGTTCGACTTCTGCAAGGAATTTGCGGCCCTGGCCGGGACGGATGATGCGTAACTGCCCGTTTTCCACCGCCATTTCGCCGCCGGCCAGAAAGGTGCCGACGAACACCACCCGCTTGGCGTTCTGGCTGATGTTGATGAAGCCGCCGGCCCCGGCCAGCTTGCTGCCAAACTTGCTGACGTTGACGTTGCCTTGCCGATCCACCTGGGCCATGCCGAGGAATGCGATGTCCAGACCGCCGCCGTCGTAGAAATCGAACTGCGAAGGCTGGTCGATGATCGCCTGGGTGTTGCTGGCCGCGCCGAAATTCAGGCCGCCGGCGGGAATGCCGCCCAGCACGCCCGGTTCCGCAGTCAGGGTCATCAGATCAATGGTCTTTTCTTCATTGGCGACGTTGGCGATGCCTTCCGGCATACCAATGCCGAGATTGACCACGCTGTTCGGCAGGATTTCAAAGGCGGCGCGGCGGGCGATCACCTTGCGTTCGGACAGCGGCATCGACGGAATGGATTGCAGCGGCACGCGGATTTCGCCGCTGAACGCCGGATTGTAGGGCGTGACAAACGACTGCCAGTGATACTCCGGCGGCGCGACCACGACGCAATCCACCAGCACGCCGGGAATTTTCACATTGCGCGGATGCAGGCTGCCGCGCTCGGCCAGCCGCTCCACCTGGACGATGACCACACCGCCGGAATTGTGTACGGCGGTGGCAATCGCCAGCACTTCCAGGGTCAGGGCTTCTCGCTCCATCGAGATGTTGCCGTCCGGGTCGGCGGTGGTGCCGCGAATCAGCGCGACATGCAGCGGAAACGCCTTATAGAACAGATATTCGCGGCCACCAATCATCATCACTTCGACGATATCCTTGGTGGTCAGCGCATTCATCTTGCCGCCGCCGAAGCGCGGATCGACGAAAGTACCCAATCCCACCGGACTGATTGTCCCCGGTTTGTGGGCGGCGATGTCGCGGAACAGGTGGGAAATCACCCCCTGCGGCAGGTTATACGCTTCGATCTTGCCGGCAATCGCCAGTTGTCCAAGTTTCGGCACCAGGCCCCAATGCCCGCCGATCACCCGCTTGACCAAGCCTTCATGGCCGAAATGGTTCAATCCCTGTTCCTTGCCATCGCCCTGCCCGGCGGCGTAAACCAGGGTCAGTTTGCGCGGCTGGCCGGTGTCGAGAAAGCGTTTTTCCAGGGCGACGGCCAGATATTCGGCAAAACCAATCCCGACGAAACCACCGGTGACGACGGAATCGCCATCGCGGATCAGCCGCACCGCTTCTTCGGCGGTAACGATCTTGCCCTTGCGGGTGAACGGCTGGGTGGAAAGCAGCGGATGAGAGCTGGGCATGGACGCTCCAAAATGGGTCAGCAGAAAAAGATTTTGCCCCGGACGGCGGTGTAGTTTCCGCTCCAGGGCGAGAAAGGCGCGGTTTTTTGCCGACGGCTCAAGCGGTCGGGGCGGCGCTCGCTTAATGCGCTTCCTGATCGAGTTGCGCGGCCAGCGCCCGCAATTCCGGGGCGATTTCAACCGGATAGGCCGGTTCCACCTGATTGGCGCGTAACGCCGCCGGCAATGCCGCCAGTTGTCGCTGAACCCGTTCACGAATCGCGCTCAACGATTCCGCCGGAGCCAGACGCTGACCGGCGCACATCACCGGCTGAAGCAACGGCTCGCCCGGTTGCGGCGCTTCCTCCAGACTCAGGCCGTCGCCAAGGAAAGTTCCCTGGTCCGCGCTGCGCCGATAAATCTGTTTACGCCCCGGCCAAGTGGCTTTGCCTTCCGAACGCTTGCGCCGGGGCTTGCCGGCGTATTCTTGCAATTTGTACACCATATCCAGAGTCGGCGCATCGGTGGACGCATCGAGCCGGGTACCGACGCCAAAACCGTCGAACGGCGCGCCGCTGGCCAGCAATGCGGCGATGCGCCGCTCATCGAGATCGCCGCTGCCGAAGACGGTGACCTGTGGCAACCCGCCGGCGTCGAGAATGCCCCGCACTTGCCGGGCGTGTTCCGCTAAATCGCCACTGTCCAGGCGCACGCCGCGAATGGTGATGCCGCGTTCTTGCAGGCGCGGCGCGAGCTGAACCACCTTGCGGGCGGCGGCTTCGGTGTCGTAGGTGTCGAGGAGCAGCGTGACATGGCCCGGCTGCGCGGCGGCGAACTGGGCAAAAGCGTCTTCCTCGCGCTCATAGGCTTGCACCAGCGAATGGGCCATGGTACCGAACAGCGGAATGTTGAATCGCATCCCGGCCAGCACGGTCGCGGTTCCGGCAAAACCGCTCAGATAATTGGCGCGGGCGGCCAGCAGCGCCGCTTCTGCACCGTGGGCGCGGCGCATCCCGAAATCCACCAACAGCTTGCCGGGCGCGGCCAGCACGCAGCGGGCGGCCTTGGAGGCGATCAGCGTTTGATAGTGCAGCAGATTGATCAGCCGGCTTTCCACCAGTTGCGCCTGCGGCAGCGGCGCACTCACCCGCAAGATCGGTTCGTTGGCGAAAAAAATCGTTCCTTCCGGCAGGGCATCGACATTGCCGGTAAAGCGCAAGGTCTCCAGCCAGGCGACGAAGGACGGATTGAAGCGCCCGCAATCGCTTAACCAGTCCAGCTCTGCTGCGCTAAACCGCAGGTTTTCCAGATAGTCCAGCGCCTGCTCCAGTCCCGCCGCCAGCAAAAAACCGCGTTCGGCGGGCAAACTGCGCACGAACAGCTCGAAAACAGCCACTTCCTGCATGCGCGCCGCGTGGTAAGTCTGAAGCATGGTGAGCTGATAGAGGTCAGTCAATAATGCGCTGTCAGCCGTCGGCATGGCGTTACCTTCGATGTTTCGTGGAGCATGAGCGATGACGAATCAACAACAGATGCGGGAAATTGTAGTCGAGCGGCAAGAGGCGATCATGCAGATTCGCCTTGAGCGCCCGGACAAAAAGAACGCCTTGACCCGGGCCATGTACGCGGGATTAACCGCCGCGTTGCAGGAGGCGCAGCGCGATCCGGCGGTGCGCGTCGCCGTGTTGACCGGCAGCGGCGACAGTTTTACCAGCGGCAATGACATCGCTGATTTCCTGGCGGCGCCGCCAACCGGTGAGGACAGTCCGGTATTTCAATTTCTCGCCGCGCTGTGCGACTTCGGCAAACCGCTGATCGCGGCGGTGAACGGGGTCGCGGTCGGCATTGGCGTGACCCTGCTGCTGCACTGCGATTTGATCTACGTCCGGGCCGGGGCGACTTTGCAACTGCCGTTCGTCAATCTCGGTTTATGCCCGGAAGCGGGGTCCAGCCTGCTGTTGCCCCGGCGTATCGGTTATCCCCGCGCCGCGCAGTTGTTGTTGCTCGGCGAGCCGTTTTCCGCCGAACAAGCCCTGGAATGGGGCCTAATCAACGACATTGGTGCGGACGCCGAGGTGACGCTGGCGCTGGCGATGCAGGCGGCGCAACGGTTGGCCCGGCAACCGCCGGACGCGGCGCGTTTGACCAAGGCGCTGCTGAAACGGGCGGACGCCGAGGCGACGCGGGAAACCATTGCGCTGGAAAGTCGGCATTTCGTCGAGCAACTGGACGCGCCGGAGGCGCAGGCAATCTTGCGAGCGTTCATCGAACGCGGGCGTTCGCCAAGGCCATAGCCGGGCGCTTATTCGTCGTTGATCAGCGCCAGCATCTGGATCATCTCCGACAGCGAGGCTGCTTGGAGTTTTTCCATTACCCGTTTGCGGTGGATTTCCACGGTGGAAATGCTGATGCCCAGGTCAGCGGCGATCACCTTGTTGTACTGGCCGGCGGCGACCCGCTCCATGACTTCGCGCTCACGCGGCGATAGCAACGCCATGCGCGCCGCGACTTCACTGCGCCGGGTCTGGCGGCGACGTTCCTGGGCGTCGAACGCCAGTGCTTCATGCAGGCGATCCAGCAGCGCCTGGGCATGAAAGGGTTTTTCCACGAAGTCGAAAGCGCCGGCTTTCATCGCCCGAATCGCCATGGGTACGTCGCCATGACCGGTCATGAAAATAATCGGCATCCGGCAGTTCATTTCCTGCAACCGCTTTTGCAAGTCCAGGCCGCTCATGCCCGGCATGCGCACATCGAGCAATAAACAGCCGGGCCGCTGTACCGCGTCGGACTCCAGAAAATCGACGGCGTTGGAGAACGTTTCTACCGCCAACCCG
>JBDHRB010000267.1:0-4274 GCA_039807355.1 Candidatus Competibacteraceae bacterium | reverse complement strand
GGCCAATCCCGGCGCGGTGGAACAAGGCCGGTTTGCCGAATTTCGGGCGGCGGGGATTAACCGCCTGTCCATCGGCGTGCAAAGCTTCAACGATGACCATTTGCAAAAGCTGGGGCGGATTCATGATCGACGCGCCGCCTTTGCCGCCGCCGAAGCCGCGCACGCCGCTGGTTTGGAGAACTTCAATCTGGACCTGATGTTCGGCCTGCCCGGACAAAACGTCGCCGAGGCGCTGGCCGATGTCGCCAACGCCATGGCCCTGCAACCGGCGCATCTTTCCTATTACCAGCTCACCCTTGAGCCGAATACCCGGTTTTACCGCTCGCCGCCGACCTTGCCCGACGAAGAGCAGGTCGAGGCCATTCAGGAATCGGCGCAGGCCGCCCTCGCCGAACAGGGTTATGCGCATTATGAGGTGTCGGCTTACGCTCGCCAGGGCCGGCGCTGTCGGCACAATCTTAACTATTGGGAATTTGGCGATTATCTGGGCATTGGCGCTGGCGCTCATGGTAAATTGACTGATCCGGCCAGCGGACGGATTCACCGGTTGTGGAAACTCAAGCATCCCCAGGATTATCTGGCCCAGGCGGGAACCCCGGCGCGCCTGGGCGGCGATGCGTCGATTCAGACCGCCGATCTGCCGGTTGAATTTCTCATGAACGCCTTGCGCTTGACCGAAGGCGTGCCGGCGACGCTGTTCGAGGAACGCACCGGCCTGACGCTGGCGGCGCTGGAACCGGCGCTCGGTCGGCTCCGCGAACGCGGGTTAATGGAATCCGATCCTGAGCGTTTGCAGCCGACCGCGGTCGGGCTGCGCTTTTTGAACGATCTGCTACAGGCGTTCCTGTAGCGTTTAATCTTCGAGGAAGATATGAAAATCAAAGCCTTGCATCAGTACAGCAAAGATGTCGATATCGTTTTCGCCCTGTTTCACGATCCGGATTTCATGCAGGAAAAATATCTCGGAATTGGCGCCCGCAATGTCGATGTGCTGGAATGTTCCGGCAGCGCGGGTTGCTACAGCGTCAAGGTGCGCCGCGAAGTGCCGGCGGACGTTCCCAGCCTGCTCAAGAAGTTTCTCAATCCCTGGAACACCCTGACCCAGAGCGAACAATGGCAGGGCGCGGCGGGCGGCCCCTATCGCTGTCAGATCGCTATTGAGATCGCCGGCGTGCCGGTCAGCATCGCCGGGGAAATGGAATTGCGCAGTCAGGACAGCGGCTGCGTCAATGATGTGCGCCTCGAAGTCAAATGCGCGATTCCGCTGATTGGCGGCAAGCTGGCTGATTTCGTCGGCAGCGATGCGGAAAAAGCCGTGCAGGCCGAATATGACTTCATCCGCAGCCGGCTAGGCGGATAAGGTCGGGAAAGGGCAGGGGGTTGCTCCCCTGCTCGCGGCGGGGTTATTAATCGAACAGCCCGGCCACCGACAGATAGCGTTCGCCGGTGTCGTAGCTGAAGGTCAAAATCCGGCTGCCATCGGGGATTTCCGGCAGTTTCTGCGCGACCGCCGCCAACGACGCCCCCGAAGAAATGCCAATGAAAATCCCTTCCTCTTTGACGCAGCGCACCGCATAGCGGAAAGCGTCTTCATGGGCGACAGTGATGACTCCATCCAAAATTTCGGTATTCAGCACCGCCGGGACGAAGCCGGCGCCAATACCCTGGATCGGATGCGGGCCGCGCTGACCGCCGCTCAACACCGGTGAAGTGGCTGGTTCCACCGCTAACGCTTTCAGGCGCGGGAATTTTTCCTTCAGAACTTCGGCGCAGCCGGTGATGTGGCCGCCAGTGCCGACGCCGGTAATCAGGTAATCCAGCCCGTCGGGAAAATCTGCGAGGATTTCCTGGGCGGTGGTGCGCCGATGGATTTCCACGTTGGCCGGATTCTCGAACTGTTGCGGCATCCAGGCGCTCGGCGTGCTTTCCAGCAACTCCTGAGCCTTTTCAATCGCGCCGGGCATCCCCTTTTCCTTGGGCGTCAGCACCAGCTCCGCGCCCAGCGCCGCCAGATAACGGCGCCGCTCCAGCGACATTGATTCCGGCATGGTCAGAATCAGTTTGTAACCCTTGGCCGCTGCGACCATGGCCAGACCAATCCCGGTGTTGCCGGAGGTCGGTTCGATAATCACCGTGTCGGATTTCAGCAGGCCGCGCCGCTCGGCGTCTTCGATCATGGCCAGGCCGATGCGGTCCTTGATGCTGCCGCCGGGATTGGCGCGCTCCAGCTTCATCCAGACCTCGACGTTGCGCTCGGCGAACAGCCGGTTGATACGGACATGCGGGGTGTTGCCAATCGTTTCCAGAATGTTGTTCGCTTTCATCGACAATGACTCCATACGGGGTGAATGCGGTGACCAGGCTGGAAAAAATCGACGACGCCGGAAATGCGGCGGCTATCAGCCGGTCTGTTAAACTGGCGAGGATAAGTCTGTACGATAGCAGACCTCTGAACCTCCTATAAAGAATAATAAAGAATTTTTTTATAACCGAAATTTCATATCCACACTTTTGCCGTGATCCGTTTTGAAGGAGAGCCAGCATGTCGGAATCCCGTTTTCGTGGCACTGAACGCTACGTCGCCACGGATGATTTAATGATGGCGGTCAACGCCGCAGTGACCTTGGGCCGACCGTTGCTGGTCAAGGGCGAACCCGGCACCGGCAAGACTCAATTGGCCGAGGAAGTGGCCCAGGCTTTGAATCGGCCATTTATTCAGTGGCATATCAAGTCCACGGTCAAGGCGCAACAGGGTTTGTATGAATACGACGCGGTTTCCCGGCTGCGCGATTCGCAACTCGGCGAGGCGCGGGTGCAGGAGATTGGCAATTACATCGTCCAGGGCAAACTGTGGGAGGCGTTCACTGCGGATATGCAGCCGGTGTTGCTGATCGACGAGATCGACAAGGCGGATATCGAGTTTCCCAATGATTTGTTGCTGGAACTGGACCGCATGGAGTTTTACGTTTACGAAACCCGGCAGACGGTCAAGGCCAAACATCGCCCGATCATCATTATTACCAGCAATAATGAAAAGGAATTGCCGGATGCGTTTTTGCGCCGCTGTTTTTTCCATTACATCCGCTTCCCTGACAAGGAAACCATGGAGCGGATTGTGCAGGTGCATTACCCGGATTTGAAGAAGCGGCTGTTAAGCGAGGCGCTGGAAACATTTTTTGAAATCCGCGAGGTGCCGGGATTGAAAAAGCGGCCCTCGACTTCGGAATTGCTCGACTGGATTAAATTGCTGGTCGCCGAAGACATCCCGCCTGAAGCGTTACGCGGCGATCAACGCAAGGCGATTCCGCCGTTGTACGGGGCCTTGCTGAAAAATGAACAGGACGTGCATTTGTTCGAGCGGCTGCTGTTTATGAGCCGGCGGAAAAAGGATTGACTATTCGGCTTACTCCTGATGAACAGCATGGATTGGGTTGTTGTCTTTTTAGCAACCCAATCTACGGAACCACGGAGGTTGCTGCGACGGTAACGCCGGAGGGATAGAAGCGTCTCGAAATAGGGGGGTGAATGTTTACGGAAACCATTGACAGCCTTAAAGGGTTGACAGTAGATTTCGGTTCTTTGAGGATTCTTGATTATAAAATTCGAGTGGGATTCAGAAAAAGAACAAATCAACATACAAAAACACGGAATCACATTTGAGCAAGCAGCTTATGTTTTTGCCGATCCATTCGCTTTGAACAAGTATGATGATGAACATTCTGGGGAAGAGGATAGATGGTTACTAATGGGAAAGACACTGAGCGAAATTATTCTTGTCGTTGTTCATACTTTTACAGATGATGATGGTATTGAGTATGTAAGAATCATCAGTGCCAGAAAAGCTACCAAAAGAGAGCAGCAGGAATATCAACAGAGGTGTCCAAAATGAAAGACGAATACGACTTTACAGGGGCGGAACAAGGTAAATTCTACAGACCAATTGAAGAATTGGATATACCGATTTATCTTGATAAAGAAGTTAAAAACTTTTTTATTCAGAAAATGCGTAAGGCAAGACAACCTTTTTTATTAAGTGAGGTCGTCAACTCATTGTTAAAAAAAGATATTGAAATTTTAGAAAAACTAACCGGTTGAGTTTACCTCCTCTGCTTTGCATTCAACTGATGAGCCTAACTAGGCGTTTGACTGTGCTATGCACGGCAGGTGAATGAGGGCGTTAGGGGACATCATTTTCATCGTCCCCTAGTTTCGATTGCTAAAAAAATGGCAACCCAACCTGCGAGATTCCCCTCATCCGCAGACCGGAGAGTGAG
>JBDHRB010000001.1:0-25719 GCA_039807355.1 Candidatus Competibacteraceae bacterium | reverse complement strand
TGACCGCGCCTTGCGCGGTGCGCTCTCCATCCCCGCCCTCAAGGGGCCGGGTCTTCCGCGCAAAATCAGGATAACAATTACTCGTTACTCGCGTCTTGCGACGGTAAAGGTCACCTCGGGAATGTTATTCGGGCTTGTCCAGCTGGCGGCACGGCCCATTAACCCGGTGCTGTGCTGTTTAACCGCCAGCGATAGAGCCTGGGGCTGGTGAAGCACCCCAGGGTATCGTGACCCGAATAACGTAGCCCCCTCAGAGCGCCCGCGCGGGGGCGCTCTGGTAGCTGACCCTGGATGAGTCGCGCTTTCGTGCCGAAGCGCGAAAGCGAAAATGACTGAAAGGCGAATACAGGAGGTATGAAGCATTTCAGTCAAGCCGGGGACTCATCGGCAGACCAGATGTCTGGTGAGGATGTTTGCACAGGAATCAAAACGGTGTCCGCCACTTTTAACGCCGAGGCGGTAATCTGGTAATCTCGTTGTCACAACCTCTTACCTGGAATCACTCAACAACGATTCCAATTCTCCCAGACACTTTTGTAACTGTTGTTTCGTTCCTAAAGGGCTATCAAAAATAGCCCGACGATAATTTCTGATCGCTATCAACAGCTTATGTTCAGCCTCTTGTATCTTCGAAACTTGCCCATTTGGGCATGTTTTCCGTGCGTCGTCCAAAACACCTAGCCAACGGCGCACGGTATTGGCAGATTTACCAAGCACGATAGACAGGGCTGGACGTAAGGCTTTTTCGCCCGCTCGCGGCCTACCTTCTCGTTCTACAAACCCAGCATCCCGAAGTCGTTGGACAAGCGTAAGGATTTCCTCTTTGGAGTACGATCTTCGCTGAGTGTTCTCACTGGTCTCGATTGCCAGTGCCCTGGCAGTGTCTTCCGATGCGTCAAAGGGCAGAATCATAACTGGCACTTCTTCCATCTCCAATGGAGACAGTACCTTTAAACGCTCGACCTCCATTTGCTGCTTTGCTGTCAGCCGATCCTTGTTTAAGCGAGCAAGTTCCAGCCATTTTTCAACGCGAGCTTCTACGTCTGATAGAACTAACAGCCTCAATGCGGCTAGACGATGGGCGCCTGCCAAGAGATGTCCAACACGGTCTACTGTAGGAGGTTCCACCAGCCCTACTGCGGCAATCGATTCTGCCAAATTCAGTATGTGGCTAGGCTTGAGGGAGCGGGAATCGCCTCCAGGTCGTGGATGGATAGCCGCTAGAGGAAGCGTACTCCGCCTGGCTTGCTCCCGCTCTATCCAAACAACCGCTTGCCTAGCCTGTGCCCGCCCAGCGGCGGCAGCGTCACTCTGAATTAAGCGATTGCCGGAGCGTTTAGCCATTCCGCAACCACCCGACCACTTCTTGAAGATCAATAATTCCCCGACAATTTTGGGGTGCTGCCTCCATAACAGGTATTCGTTCTGTAGTAGCCAGTGATAAGGCTACATCCTGCCTAATCAAAAGACGATCAATATCTGGAAACATAGTTGTTAGAGCGGCTTCAAGATCCTTATCCAAGGTACGACGCAGATCCACTCTGCTCATAACGAGAGCCCACCGCCGTGCGCCTTGTCGATTTTTTTGTCGCCGCGCCAAAAGAGTTTCAACCACGCGAGCTGCGCCCTGGATCGCGAAGGGATGAGCATCGACCACAATCAAGGCAGCCTCAGCCGCGACCAACCCAAATCGTTCCAGATGATCCCAGCCGGGCGGGCAGTCGAAAATAATGGCCGTGTGGTCAAACTTCGCGATGGCATCCGCCAGTGCTTCTGGGTCTAATCGCATCACTTCATGACCTTTGAGCCCTGGCCCTCCCGGCAATACCCACAAGTTATCTGTAACTTGTATAGGAACAGGGGCATCGCCCAAGAGTAGCTCCGCCGTGCCTGGCTGGGTGGGATCCGCTCCCAAGCCCCAAGCAGCGTTACTTTGAGGGTCCAAGTCTACTAACAAAACCCGATTTCCTTGGGTTGCCAACACGGATGCGATTCCACAAGCGATTGTTGTTTTTCCAACACCCCCTTTTCCGGCGGCTACGGCAACCTTCATTGATACCATCGTATCGTCATCCAATCATGGAGATAAAAGTCGCTAAATGGAGTATATGCTCGCTGCGGCGGCAGCGCGAGCAAATCAACTTTAGTTCCTGTTGACCATACCTGATCGCGCTCCGCCAAGGGGCGGCGGACGCTCAACACACCCGCCACCACGGCGCGGCCAGCACCCGCCGGGTCAGGGGAAAGCTGTCCGCACCCCCATGGAGCAGCAGGGCGCCATCGGTCCGGTCGGGGTACTCGTCGAGGAACGCCTCCAAGCCCTTGGCATCGGTGGGCGTCACGCGCGAAGCGGCCTTGACTTCCACCGGCAGCAACCGCGCGGGGGTTTCCACCACGAAATCCACTTCCAGGCCGGTGGCGGTCCGCCAGTAGAGCACCTCCGGCCGCCGCGCCTGCGCGTCCCGCCAGGCCAGCAGGTCCGCCAGCACCAGATTTTCCAGGTGCGGCCCGCGCGGCTCCGTCTCTCCCGCCAGGAACAGGGCCAGCGCGGTGTCGCTCCAGTACAGCTTGGGCGCCTTGATCAACCGGCGGGTTCGGTTCACCGCGTAGGCCGGCAGGCGAATTGCTTGATAGCTCGCCTCCATCAAGTTCAAGAACCGATGAACCTGGGGTTGGACGATGCCGACATCGCGGCTCAGTTCGGTCTGGTTGAGCAACCCCCCGATTCGCAGGCAGGCCGCCCGCATCAGCCGGCGAAAATCGGCGAGATTCTCGACCGCCCGCAGCGCCTGCAAGTCCCGTTCGAGATAGGTCTGCACGTAACCGGAGAACCAGAGCGCGCGCTGGTCGTCGTCGGCCAGCTCGCGGGCGGGAACGGGCAGACCGCCGAGTCGGGCCGCCGTGCGCCAGTCCTCCGCCGGTCCCTCGCCAACCCCCAGTACCTCACGCCAAGCGGCGAACGGCGCGGCCAGCAGTTCGCTCCAGGCACCCGCCCGCCCGAACCCAAACCGCTCGCGACGAGTGAACGGCCAGAGCGTGACGTAGACCGCCCGGCCGGCCAGGGTCTCGCCGATCCGCTCCAACATCAGCAGGTTGGCCGAGCCAGTCAAGATAAAGCGACCTGGCGTGCGCGCCGGGTCTCGATCGACGGCGCGCTTGATGGCGATCAACAGGTCGCGCGCCCGCTGGACTTCGTCGAGAATCAAGGCGGGCGCCCGGGCCACCACGCTTTCGGGGTCGGCCTCGGCCTGCATCCGAAGATCGAAGTCGTCGAGGGTCAGATAAGGCCGACCGGCCAGCCGCGGCAGTGACCGGACCAGGGTGGTTTTGCCGGTCTGGCGCGCGCCGAGCAGGATGACCACCGGCGCCACGTTGGCGGCGCGCTCCAGTGTCGCCGCCGCGGCGCGAGGCAGGATAGCGGAGGGCAGTTGAATTTCCATGAAAGTATGATAATCATACGTTGACGGAAAAAGGAATACAGTTGTTCAGCGCCGACCCGCTCTTGCCAAAGCCTTTCCCTTGCCTTGGTCGGTCTACCCGAACTCGCGCCCCAGTGCTCCAGCCATATTCCCTTCCTTCCGAGCCGAAGGCGAAGGGATTTGGCTGGGGATGAAGGGGCGCGCAGCCCAAAGGGCCGCTAATGCGTATCACCCGTAGACTGGGAGTTAGCCGGGTGCTGGATACGGTGGGTGGCGATAACGCCCCCAGGCCGCCTCGGTGCTGGGTTTCGAGGGAGAATTGGTCGAATTGGTGTGGGTCACCCGCCCTGCACTATCCCGACGCTTTCATGAAGGGCTTGAGCTTTCACCAGTCGAGCCTCGGCCCTGGCCATCGCCACGGTGACGCGGGCCGGCAAACCCTGTCGCAGGCCGCGACGGCGATGAACGGCCTGCTGGAGCAGGGTAAAATCCGCGTCGCCGCCCTGGAAGAGATCGACCTGCGGCGAGTGGGTGAGGCGTTGCTGGCCATGCGCCGGCAGCACACCCGGGGCAAGATTGTCATGGTGGGTACAACATGAGAGAGAGCATGTCCTTGTTGCGTAATCGTCTATTCGGCGTCCTGGTGCTGGGAGCTGGCATTGCCACGGCGTTGACGACGCCCGCAGGGGAGTATGATCCCGAGGCGCGGAATACCCTCAGCCCCAATGACGTCAAGGCCTTTGTCTATCAGTGGTTCGCCGGCTTTGATCACCAGGCCCCGCTGGAGACGTTTACCCGCCATCTGGATCCTGCCGGGGTGACGATCCAGTACCCCGATTTTCCGGTCAATAGCGTGGCCGATTTCCAGCGTTGGTATCAGGGCGTGATCGACAACATCGCCTGGAACACCCATGAGGTACAGAAGCTTGAGGTGGTCCGCCAAGCCAACAACGGATTCGAGGTTACGCTGGAGGTCTGCTGGCGGGCGCGCACCTACCAGGGTGAGGCGCTCGCCATGCGGGTCGAGCAGCAGTGGCAGCTGACCGTGAATGCCAACAACCAGTTGCGCTTGCGTCGCCTGTTCGCCACGGCCAAGGGCGCGTGCTGACGACGTGAATAAACGGATCGAACCCTCTCCAAGAGTCACCATGGCAGACCCGACCGCCCTCGATTCGGCCTTGCTCGAAGGCTTCATCCCCGCCGAACGCCACCCGATCCGCGCGGGGTTCGGAGTGCGGATCAACGAAACCGCTCTGGCCACCGGCGCCGGAGCCACACGCCGACGCTCAGCACGCCGATTTGCGCGAACACGATGCCCGCGACCACGGCGATTGATTCGTCGAACAACGGTTGATGGACCAGACTCCTGTAGAAAAAAACGAGCAGCGCGGCCAGCACTACCATGCCGGCCACGCGGTACAAAACACGATCGACCCGACCTTTTGAGATCACCAGCCGCCGGGCCTCGGTGATGGTGATCGTCTCCCGGCAGCGGCCTCGACCTGGCGGTGACCTACATGGCGGACCTCGCGCGCAACCATCCCTTCATCGACGGTAACAAGCGCGTGGGTTTTGGGGTCGGCGTGCTGTTCCTTGAACTCAACGTCTACCTTTCACCGCCGACGAGGCGGAAGCGGCCCAAGCGGTGCGGGCGCTGGCGGCGGGCGCGCTGGATGAAACCGGGTCCGCTCGCTTCCTGCGGGTCAACAGCCGGCGCGAGCCGGCGCGAGCCCAAAGCCAACGGCGAAAGCGCCGCATTTTACCGATGTTGCTAATCCAACCGTCGCCCGCTTCGATCAGCCCTGATTGAACGGCGGCGCTCGAATTGACCCGCTCATTCTGATCCCATTGCAGCGCGCTATCGCGGCACATTTCCCGGCATGACCGACTTTATCGGGCGATGGCGCGGAATTTGCGGAATAGCCCATCTCGAGCGAATAACCATCCTATTCGGGAAGGCGACGGCATGAAATATTCGACCTTGGATTTGGGCAGCGGCGCAGATGCGCGCCTGTGGGAAGCGGGGTGCCAGCGGATCGGGATGTCGGGCGAGCATTCGCTGATCGGCGCCCGACCGACCGCCGAGCAACTGACCGCCTTTTTCGGTGGCTGGCCGGATTGGATTTATTTCAGCGGCCATTTCGAGCCGATGTCGCTTTACGGCGATTTCGCGGCGGTCGATTTCAAATCCGATGGCGTGGCCGTGCTCGTGGGAAACGAGCCCAGCAGGGAGCTGCTCAAGAATTCCACCGAGTTTCGGCTGCACGAGTTTTGTTCGGTGGTGGTTTGGGGCGCGTGCAACGTGTTGCGCGACGACATCGCGATCAGAACGCTCCGGCAGTTGTTCGTGAACCCGCTCTTGCTCGGCTATGCGGCAGTATGCGGCGTTGAGATCAACAAGGTCATGCTCGAACGTTTCTTCCGGCGCGTCCAACCCGGACAGAACGGTCCGAAAGCGATTTTGGACGCTTGGATGGAGGCGGCGAATTCGTATTACGGCGGCGGGCCGATCGAGCATATGTTCCGCGCCGTGGATGTGACCGGGCAAGAGTGGAAAATCGTCGGCAAGAAAATCGTTAAGAGCAGGAAATTTTGAGGGTTTGGAGGGCGAGACAAAGCCGGCGCATCCAGTGACCGGAACCGAAGACCGCCCCGCCGCTCCCGTCAATTCGCCTTCCCCGCGTCTGGTGGCCGCGTTTTGCGCGCATCCGGCTTGGGCGCGCGACGACCTGCGCTGCGCCACCTGCAAGACGTGGCGGGTGGCGGCCGACGACCCGGAACGGGCCACGCTGCCGCCACCGCCCGCGCCCTGGCCGATTTCGGGCGGTGCGATGCGACCGGCACCGTCCGCCCGATCCCTCCAATGAAGCGGCGAGCCCGGCCCGCACTCATGCGGCTCATCGGTACACCGATCACCCCATCACCTCTACTGGATTGACATCCTCCCCGGCCTGAAGACCGGGGATTCCTACCGCCCTTCAGCGCGTAGCGCTTGATGCCCCAAGCGGAGAATGTTCAGCGCGGCGTTGACGTCGCGGTCGTGAACCGCGCCGCATTCGCCGCACGCCCATTCCCTGACCCCAAGACCCTTTCGACCTTTCGGGCCGCTCACGGCATTGCAGTGAGAACAGGTTTGGGTTGTGAGATATTCGGATACCTCACAATACACCACCTTCCGCGCAATCGCTTTGTAGTCGAGAAGGTGGCGGAACCTGGCCCATCCGGCATCGTTCACCGATTTCGCCAGGTTCGTCTTGGTCAATCTGGAACTGGACACGTCGCCGACCACGATCAGCTCGCAATCCCGAACCCGTTGCGTCGAGAGCTTGTGAAGAAAATCCAGGCGGCGGTTTTTGATCTTCGCATGCAGGTTGCGGACTCGCCTCGGTTTCCGCTGGCGCTGGCATTCGGCAAGGCGCTTTTGCTGGGCGCGATACCAGCGGGGCGCTTCGATTTTGGTCCCGTCCGAACAGGTCGCCAGCGTTTTCAGCCCCAAGTCGAGGCCGATCTGTCTGGTGCCCGTCGTCGGCGCTTCATCGGGGGCTTCAACCACGACGTTGACGTACCAGCGCCCGCGCGCATCCTGGGCAAAATTGCCGGCTTTGATCACGCCGGGACGATCACGGCTGTTCCAGAAGGGAAAGTCTGCCCCGCGTAGGTCACGGTGTCCCCGACCACTTTGACGCCGGAGGCTTTAAACGGAATCCAGCCCGGCGAGCGCCGCCCGCGCCAGCGCAATTTCCGTTTCTTGAACTGCTGGCGGCGGTCGGCATACTGTTCGCAGACGGCCTGCACCGTTTGGGAATGCAGACCGAGTTCCCGGCTGATGCCGGTGGTCAGCTTGCACAAGTCTTGATAAGACGGCCAGCGCCGATTCCAGCGCAAGGCGTGATGCTGGGTTGCGTTGCAGAAGTTCCACACGACGTTGACCGCCCGCGCCAGCTTGTCGAGGCGGGCGCCAGCAGCGGAATCCCTGATTCGGTAGCGGAAAGTCTTAATCATCTGTTTATGATAGCGATTATCCACAAGATTGCTCGAAAAGACGGGCAAACTTCGTGCGCCGCACACTCCATCCCCGGCGTCAACGCCGGGGCCTTTCGCGCAATTTCGGGTAAATGCGGCGGTTGTGCACTGAAAGTTCATGTCCTTATCCGGGGAGATCTGTCCCGCAGGCGGTCCGTGCCGCTTTGGGAGTCGAACTGAGGCCCAGTCCGAAAGGGCTGGACAAGCCATCGAACTCTACGGGGGGCTGTGGTCGCCAGGGGAGCCGGACTGAGGGCCAGCCCGAAAGGGCTGGACACACCACCGGACCCTACCGCGACTCGGGCAGCGCGCCGGGCGGCAACTTCTGGCGTGACAGGACAGAAGTCAGCCGAGGCCATAGTAATTGCCCGCCCGCGGACGGGCGGCGCGATGAAGGGCTGAACATAAGAAGACAAGGCGGAGCCGTGGATTGCTCGCGCGCGTCGTCGAACCCGTCCGGGGGAGACGCGTCGCGGCGTGATGTCACGCAGCCAGCCTTGCACGACGACCTGATGGAGCGGGTGCTGGAAAGCGAGAACATACGACGGGCATGGAGGCGGGTGAAGGCCAACCAGGGCGCTCCCGGTGTGGATGGGATGCGCGTCGAGGACTTCCCGGAGTTCGCACGTTCGAACTGGCCGGCGATCCGCCAAGCCTTGCGTGATGGCACATACCGGCCAGTGCCGGTACGACGGGTGACGATCCCCAAGCCCGACGGTGGCGAGCGCCCGCTCGGCATCCCGACGGTGACAGACCGCACCATCCAGCAGGCCATTGCGCAAGTTCTGGGACCGATCTTCGATCCAGGATTCTCGGATTCGAGTTTTGGCTTCCGGCCAGGACGCTCCGCCCACGGAGCATTGAGGCGGGTACAAACCTACATCGGTGATGGCTACCGAATTGCCGTCAATCTGGACTTGGCGAAGTTCTTCGACACGGTCCAGCACGATGTCCTGATGGCCCGAGTGGGCCGCAAGGTCCGCGATAAAGGGCTGCTGGCACTGATCGGCGAGTATCTGCGGGCGGGTGTGCTGGTCGGGGATATCCTTGACGCAACGGTGATCGGTACGCCGCAAGGCGGGCCGCTGTCGCCCTTGCTCGCCAATATCCTGCTGGATGACCTGGACAAGGAACTGGAGGTGCGGGGGCATCGGTTCGTCCGCTACGCGGACGATCTACTGATCCTCGTGCGGAGCCATCGCGCGGGTGAAAGGGTCATGGCGAGCGTGTCTCGCTTTCTGACCGGAACCCTCAAGCTGGTGGTCAACCCGCATAAAAGCCGTGTGGTCGAGACCAGCGAGTGCGAATTCCTCGGCTTTACCTTCCGGGGAGGCAAGCTGCGCGGGTCTGAGCGCGCCTACCAGGACTTCCGTCACCGGCTGCGCAAGCTCACCGGCCGGAGTTGGGGCGTGTCCATGGACTACCGGCTCAAGCCGCTCGCCGAATAGGTCCGTGGTTGGATGGGCTACTTCGGCATCTCGGACTACTACCGGCCGATTCCCGAGCTGGACCACTGGCTGCGGTGACGCATCCGCATGTGCTACTGGAAACAGTGGCGCGGGGTGCGTAACCGCATCCACCATCTGCTGGCCCCGGGAACGCCGAAGCGTGCCGCGATCTGGACGGGCATGAGCTCGAAGAGCTACTGGCGCCGGTCCCGTTCGTTGGGCACGCAAACCGGGATGACCAACGACTGGCTGCAACGCCAGGGCTTGATCAGCATCCGCGATCAATGGATGAAAGCGCATGGCTATGCCTGAAATCGTCGTGTGCTCCCTTCTTGTGAACCGCCTAGTGCGGACCCGCATGCTAGGTGGTGTGGGGAGGGCGGGCTAAACACCCGCCCTTACCCGATTGGCCATCAACACTTCCTCCCGATAAATATTTTCAACGGATACTCCCCGCCACCAAGAAGATATTTGTCGTAGGCGCCATCAAGGTCGGTCGCCCGCACGGTTAGCCCCGCTTCTGCGAACGCCGTCTCCCAGGCTTCCTGAGAGAAGAGGCCGAGCACGTGGCACTCCGTGTGGATGGTCAAATTCCCCCTCCGTCGGATCAAGTAAACCAGTGTGGCTTCGTAAGTATCGGGGCGATACCGGTTGATATATAGATTTCCTATACGGATCGTGGAATTTTCAAATACCATTTGATTTTGGTAAAATTAATAATTTGTTGGTTGAGAAAATTGAAAAAACTACTTTTAACCTGTCGAAAAGTTTTGTTTTCATAAAAATGTTTTCGCAAGAAATTTTTTCCTCTCAGCCACATATCTTCTACCGGATTTTGGTCGGGCGCATTTGGCGCAAATAAAAGACAGGTTACTTTCCAGTTGCGCTCTTCTAACCCTCGATTCACTGTTTCCAAATAGGCCCGAACCGCTTCGCAACGATGATAGCGGGCTCCATCCCAAACGATGACCCGTTTCTTATTCGGATGGAGAGCCCGCAATCGTTCGATAAAAGAAATCGTGTTTTCTCCATTTCCCCGATCACGGGGCGCGAGAACGAAATCGTGGTTGTAAAGATCGAATGCCCCATCATACGTTTGTCTTGCCTTGGCGTTTCGAATCGGCACCGCAGTTCTCTCGTTGCGCCGGCCCCATGCGTAGCCCGTGGCGTCACCCCACAGCACATGACATTCGTCTTCGGCAAAAACAACCACTTGATCGCTCTTTATTTCCGGTTGAAGCTCGTCCAGTTTTTTTTGATTGCTTCCCTTTTGAGCAACACTTGGCCCTCGTCCCGTTTGGGGTTGACCGTCTGCGTCCGATGCCAACTGAGCCCGGCTGCTTTCAGCAGATCGTAATAGGATTGCTTCGATTGATAGACTACGCCATAGCGGCGCTCGATCAAATCTCTCAATTCTTCCACGCTGTAATGCGGTTTGTCTTTCAAATGAAACAAGTTTGGTTTCGCTGCGATTCCGTTAAAAATCCGATACCCCCTTGATAATGCAACCGCAGCCCATCGGCACCTTCGTCTTCGTAAATCGTTAAATTACCGAAACTGTCGAAGAGCCTAAGGCGATCATGCACTCCCAAGTCAAGGCAAAACTCAAAGAGCGGGTTCATGCTTTATATGTATGGAAGGCGGGTATTGTTAAAGATATAGCCCATTTAGCCCGTTTATTGGGTCGATCTGAATCAACGATTCGCTTGTGGTTTGCCCACTATCAGGCGGAGGGCTTGTCAGGCCTATTAGCTTGGAATTATCGAGGAGGCAAACGGCCGGCACTCTCGGGTACCGTCTTGGAGGCATTGCAAATCCGACTCCAAGAACCGGATGGATTTCGCAGTTATGGCGAGATTCAGGACTGGTTGGCGAAAGAACAAGGCCTGGAAATTCCGTATAAAACGGTACATCAAACGGTTCGTTATAAACTGAAAGCCAAATTGAAAGTCGCTCGTCCCACCCATCGGCTCCGGGCCGAAGTGGCGGTGGTCGACTTCAAAAAAACTCCCCGAATGGCTTGAAATAATAGATGTTTTTCAATCGGTTGACGATCAAAAACCCAAACCGATTCGTTACTGGTGTCAGGACGAAAGCCGATTCGGTTTAAAAACGTTGACGCATCGAGTGATTACCGCGCTCGGGATAAAACCCCGGGGCTTGGTCCAATGGCCTTTTGAAGCGTTGTCCACTTATGGAGCGGTTGAACCCTTAACGGGCGAAAGTTTTTTCTGTTGTTTTCACACTTGGATAGCGAATGTTTTCAATTATTTCTCGACGAATTTGCCGCTGCTTATCCCACGTCACTGAATATCGTGCAATTGGACAACGGCGCTTTTCACAAGGCCAAGAAGCTTGAAATTCCGGAGAACGTGGTCTTATTATTCCAGCCGGCTTACAGCCCGGACGTCAATCCGATTGAGCGCGTTTGGCAATACGTGAAAAAACAGGAAAGTTGGTTGAATTTTGAAACCTTGGCTGACCTGCAAAGAAATGTTTGCCAAAAACTCAACGCACTCAGTCGGGAAATGATCGCTTCACTGACAGGCTATCCTTTTATTCTGGCGGCCTTGGAAAAATTAAATCTATAAGGAAATGGTATAACTCCTAAGGATTAAACGTTACGCGAGCCAAGCCGATGCCGGCGGCGCTATGCAAGCCGTAGGCGACGATCATGATGACGTTCTGGTTTTGTGGCTCGCTGGCCGGAGCGGTGAAAATGGCCTTGGATGAATCGCTGGGATCCGCTTGGATGCTGCCGCTGCCAAGCGGATAGAGTTGCCATTGAAAGCTGGAGAAACCGCTGGCCGATGCGGTCAAGTGCACCGTGCCGCCCGGTCGGACGGTCGATGCTGAGGGACTGATCGTGACTGGCACCGTGGGAGCAAGATAGATCTTCATCGTGCCCGTCTTCGTCGGGTCTTGAGTCGCCTGGGCCGTAATCGTCACCACGGCGTCACCGTCGATTGTTGCTGGTGCGGCGTATGACCACGCGCCGGTCGTCCATCCCTGTGTCAACGTGCCCACCTTGGGACTCGCGGAACACGTCGCGTCGACGGAGTTGCCGGATGCGTCGGTCACGTGAAGTGCAAAATTTTGCCCGGCGGTGAGGAGCAATTGGGACGGGCTGATTGTCAGTCCGTTCGCTGCGGGAGATTCATAAATCACGGTCATGGCGCCCGCGGACTGTGTGGTGTTCTGACAGTTAATTGCCTGCACGACGACGACTTCGGCCCCGTTAACGTGGGCAGGTGCCGTATACCACCCGCTGCCGTTGATTGAACCGAGTCCGGGCTTCAATTCCCACAGGATGCCCGTGAGCGGCTGGCCATGCTGATCGACCGCGACGAATTGCTGCGTGTGGCCAGGCTGGAGATGCACGGTGGCGGGTAAGACCTGGAGCCGCGGCGACACGTCCCCGCTGGCCAGCAAATCACAGGGAACGGACGCCGCGGTCAAGCTCAGCGCGTGCAGCGATGGAAACAGCAGATTACCCAGCGCAAACGTATTCACGCTGGGCAACTCGAGTTTGCCAAATATGGCGTCGAACGTCTGATTCATCCGCTGTTCCGCGACCGCCGGCACATTGAAGTGTCCACAAAATTTCTGCCAAAAACTGTAGTGTTCAGCAGGTCCGAATTGGGAGGAACCGGAGCCGGAGAACGCAATCACATCGGTCGTCGCATCAACGCTTGCCGTGTTGACCATTGCGTAGACGCAGGCCATGTTCGCTTTGTAAGGTGTCTGGGACACTGGGGGGATTGGGTCGACAGTTGTCCAGTACTGTTCAAACGTTTTCTTCCATTGCACCGCGAGATTGGACTCGAAAGCACAAAACACGACGAACCCACCCGTGTCGATGGTCACGGCTGCGGGACTGCCGTAAGCGTCGGAACTGTACTCCGTATCAGAGTCGCTGCTGAACTGGCCCAAGTTCACCGTACCGCCACTGCTGACCGCAGAGTAGACGCCGTTAGACTGACTGCCAGTGAACGTGGTCCCCATGTTCTTGAATTCCTGCGTCAGAAATGGAGGGATCAACTGATTGAACAGCACCTGATTGGAGACGAGTAGCGCGGCCGTGTGTCCCTCGGGAATCGGATAGGTCTGCAATGGTCCGACGGAGCCGGCGGTGCCGTTCGTTTGGATCAGCAACAGCACACAACCTCCTTTTGTGTCGTTTGGGTCCGGCTGCGTGACGATTTCAAAATGCGTCGGTTGCAGCGCGGCTGGGATGTTCCCTACGACGATCGTGCCCAGAATGTATTGCATGGCTTGCTGAGCGAAAAACGTCTGGATGGCCGTGCCGATCTCGGTGGCCAACAACGAAGACGCCTCGATGCCGGCAATCTGCGGCTGATAGGCGCCGGCCGCCAGGTTGGCGACGACCTGGCCTACCGTGTTCACCTGCCCGGCGACCTTGTCCAGCGCCACGGGCCCTGCGATCCACGACTCGTTGGGCTGGATCACGATGGCGCTCTGGATGATCTGCTGATCGGGGTCGAACTGCACGAGCATCCCTTTGACAAGGGACATTTGTACCTCGCCCTGTTGTAGTGCGAGGTCGGCGGGGAAGCTGATTTGGGGCGGGCCAAGGATCAGGTCCAGCAATACGAATCCCGAGCCCGTGCCATGCGGAAAGATCGCTTGCAGCGGAGCCCTCGGATTGGTCGGGCCCTCGTTCAGGTACTGCTGGAAAAAGATCTGGCTCGTCCGCGCGGCGTTCATCGCGCAGACGGCATCCCAACCGTGGGTTACAGTGTGGCCGGTGAAGGCGGACGATAGTTCTGCGAATTGCATGACAGTCTCTCCTTATCTCAATTGCGAGGCGTATGACTCGGCTTATGCTTGAGAGGTCGCTGGGGAGCGACGCACGCGGGCGTAGGGCGCGTGCACCGCACCCCACGCATGGCTGCGTATTACTTATGAATGAGTGGCGAGCACAAGCTCGGCAGTGCCGCCGATCAGGTTGCCTAACAAAGCCATAGCCGCCACAAAAACGATCGTTTCCGGGCACCTAAACGCTGGCGCGATGAGAAACGCAAACACGTTGGGCAAGGGCAAAAAGGCGCCAACAGCGATCTCCGGGGCGTGACGCTTCTCGTGGATATCCAGCACGATGCCCAAGATAAACATGCCGATACCGTAGGCCGTGAGCATCCCCTGCGTGAGGGTAGCTATGCGGTCTACGTCCCATGGATTCTGTTGCGTGATTAGTGCCATCACGGTCTGTATTACATTGCCTACTATCGGAACAATCACAGCCAGAATCGCGGCAACGGCACCCACGCCCACCCATACTCCTACGGACAAATCAGGAGTGCCGTGTGCCGCTATCCAAATAATGAGGCACAGCCCCACGGTGATCAGTGTCAACCACCATGGCGTGTCGGGGACGAGACAGACAGCGTAGCATGCCGGGAATGCATAGAGCATCTGGAGGGCCGCGGATGTGATCCGCGTGCCCTTGGTGGGGTGGAGTCCGTACGACGACGCGAGTGCGGCGAGACCGCTTTCGCCCGTCGGCTCAGTGGGGAAGCGGCCATCTGGGAACGGCTCGTGCTCGACCCCTTCGACCAGCTTGTAGAGAATGGTGACGGGGAACGCCGCACACAAGGCAATGAGGGCGGAGACCGTCAGCTTGTCATCGTGGCCGTAGCCGGCAAGCTTCGCGATCCATTTCCAGAGCGTGTTCAAAAAGCCGAGGTGTAACTCGGTCGTCAGGAACTTCTCCAAGCCATCCATCGCCGTGCCGCCCATGGCCACAAAAAAGTCGAGCACCGCGTCGGCGAACGTCAACAGGCCGTCGACCAATTTATCAATCATGTCAATGAAGTCGGGAAGCGCCACGCTGCCGAAGCTTAAGGGATTCTTGACGATGGACTCAGCCGCGGCGGCAAAATCCTTAAGCGCGCCGAGGAAGTCCTGGGATGCGCTCTCCACGTGGGTCGCGAATGCGCTCCAAGCCTGCGACACAGTATCGTCGGGGGACAATCCCGATTGACGTGGCGCGTGAGCAGACACCTTGTGCTGGAGCCAGTTGTTGTGCCCGTTGTTGCCGAAGTCGGCGGGCGAGGCGTTTCCGACTACGACTTGCTGGCTGGGTCCGTGGCCGGGCTGCTGCCAATGCGGTTGCTGCGCAAACGTCTGGCCGGCGTACTGCGCTTTGAAGCTGGCGAAGGCGCTATCCACGTGTTGCTTTTGCTTGCTGAACCAGCCATCGGCGGCGCGACCGCTGAGCGTCAAGACTTGTTTGATGTAGGCTGGCGCCACGCTGAGGATCTGCTCGAAGGCCATTTTCGTCCGCCAGATCGCGGCGAAATCAAACAGCGCCTTCAGCCAATCGATGACCTTTTCGACGGCGGCGGCGACCGCGTGAAAGACGCCGGCGATAAAGTGGGCTGCTTGCTCCAGGCCCTTGATCGCCAGGGAGACCCCCTGGGCAATCCAGTCGCCAATCTGCACGGTGAAATGCGCGATCTTCTCGCCCACGTCGACGAGCGCGTCTTTGATCTTGATCAGCCCGCTCTTGATGCCTTGCCAGATATCACCGAAGAAGTGCACGATGTCGCCCCAGATGCTGCCCAGTTCGGTTTTCGTCGCCCCAAACACCTGGACAAAATGGGCCTCAAACGCTTCGGCCGATGGCAGGGGCTGAAACGACGGCCCAGTCGCATCCGCCAAGTGCAAGGCATAACCGGCCACGCCGCCTGCCGCCTGCCCCAGCCCGACCTGCGCGGTGTGGCGGATCGCGGTGGCGGCGACTTTGGCCAGGCTGGCATCGCTCGTCACCCCAGGCGCCAAACTCGCTCCGCCAACCTGCGCCCCAGCCAGCGTCTTGCCATCCGCGTCGAACTCCGGCAACGCCCCGCCTGGGTTGGTCGGATTCAGCGTCCCTTTTCCCGACAGGTACGTATGCACAGGATCGGCCGGGCCAATGGTCATCGGAGCGTCAAGTCCCTGGGCGTTGAAAATGAAGCGCGGCGCGACCATGCCCTGCGTCGTCAGCACGGCGAACGTTAATTTGCCGAACATATCCGTGTTGATTGGCACATCCGCGCTGCTATCGATGGGATACGATTGCTCACCCACGGCAATCGCGGTGGCCGAATAATCGTCGGCCACGCGCAGCGTCACTGGGTAGTTCAGCAGCGGGTTTCCGTTCGCGTCCAACACGGTGACTTCGGTGCGGAAGCGCACCAGTTCATACGCCTGTTCTGTCGCCTGCAGGACCGGTCCGGTGTGCCACATGCGGGTCACGGGGTCCTGCGCGTGCAGTCGCAAGCTGTACGTGGCCGCATCCAGCGCGAAGAGACTGGGGGCAGCCGCCGGATTGATGTCGCTGGCGACCGCCGCCACGTTGGTATCGAGCGCTAGGTAGGGTGCCCAGTTCGGTGTACCGTCGAAATTCCACGGGTTACTCGGCGACTGATGCAGCACCCACAGATTGGCGCTGTCGTCGATGCTGTATACGTGCAAACTGCCATCGTCGCTGACGTGGCCCGTCGCGCGTGTCACGTTGCTATTGGGAATTGGCTGGGAAACCGTGGTGCTATTGGCCGCGTTCGTGGCCCATACGTGCAACGCGTGATCGCTGTCTACGAACATATACAGCAACGTGTTTTGGCTGTCGTTCCAGTAGCCCAAGACGACCTGCTGCAGCGTCCCATCGAATTGCGACGCGGGGGCAGCCGAGGCAAATTCCGTCGCCCCGAGCACGCCCGTGTAAATCATCGGTTTGCCGTTGACGTTGGCGGCCAATTGCCAGTTCTGTTCGTCGATCAGGCAGAGGACGAAGTCGCCGCTGAGAAGTCCTCCCTGCATGTCACACATCACGCTCACGAACGGACCACCCACTTGCGTCTGGTACGCCGTGAAGAGGTCTCCCTGCTCCGTATTGCCGTACAACACCAGCAATCCATCTGGCGTGTAAGCGACGCGGAGATGCGAAACGGCCGCGCTTTGTATCAGCGCCGGCGGCGCCCACGACAGCCCGTCGGATTGTAGTTGGCTCGCATAGGTCCCGCTGGCGTCCTGGAAGAATCCATGGATTGCCGGCTGCGAGCTGGCGGGGAACGCCGTACCGGCCGCCGTCTCGCTTGCCGCTCGGCCGCCGAATAACGGGACCAACTTCCAGCCCCCTGCACTGGAGCGGTCGCGCGCGACGTGGCAGAGCTGCGGCGTACTCTGACCGTCCGATTCCAGATTGGCGATGCACAGCGCCTCCAACTGCCCGTTTCCGGCAACGCCCGCCGCGTTCGGATTCTTGAAAACGGCGACCGGCGCCGCGCTCGTCGACAAAACCGGGATTTCCGCCGTCGCCACGACGTCCTGACTCATGGTGCTGTTGAACGTCACTTGCAAACCGCTAGTCGATGTGCCGATGGTATTGGTTGCCATGTTTCGTCTCCTTTGGGGGTATGAAACGATATGTACCTGTCGGGAAAAGGGACGCTGAATCCGACCAACCCAGGCGGGGCGTTGCCGGAGTTCGACGCAAGTCAAATGTATCCTTATCAACCAATGGCGCCAGTTCGTTTCTAACTAGGGAAATCAAATACTTATGGATCGGTTGTTGCCGGTATCGACGGATCGACATTCAGCAAAATCAAAGGCATACTGAATAAAACCAGCGGTAAGGGTTATTGTCTGAATAATCCATAAGGTGTTCGACGCCAGACAACCAAAAATCCAGAGTGCACGAAGGGTAGTGACACAATGGAGGCCGAACAAGAAGGTAAGCACCCAATTTTTCAGGGTACATAATCTGAAGGGTGACCTTCCTTGTCACCGACCCGCAAGGAAGCGGTAATCGAATAGCCGGGCCCGTTATGGACCCAAAGGAGGGGAACGATGGGGACGACGCTGCCTGGGACCGTGATCACCGTGGCCGTGGTGGAGGACGAACCGCTGCTGCTGGATTTGTTGCGCGCGGCCCTGCATCAGCCCCCCGCCATCGAGGTGGTGGGGGTGTTCCGCCGGAGCGCCGACGCCCTCCAGCATATCCCCGCACTCCAGCCCCGGGTGGCGCTGCTCGACATCGACCTCGGCGCGGGCTTGAGCGGGATTCAGCTCGGGCTACTCCTGCGCGAACGGTTCCCGGCGCTCGGCATCGTGCTGCTCTCCAACCATTGGGTACCGCATTTCCTGGCGATGCTCCCGCCCGTCAGCATGGCCGGCTGGTGCTACCTGCTGAAACGGTCGGTCGCGGCCGTGGACACCTTGGTGCGCGCCATCCAGGGAGCCGCCGCCGGGCTGGTGGTGCTCGATCCCTACATCGTCGCGCGCCGCCGTCCCCGTCCGGGCGGGGCGCTGGCGCGGCTGAGCCCCCGCCAGCGGGACGTGCTGGTCCTGATCGCCCAAGGCTTTACCAATGCGGTCATCGCCGAGCGGCTGCACCTCGCCCCGAGCACCGTGGAAAACCAGCTGAATGGGATCTATCAGGAACTGGGGCTGGGCCAGGAATCCTTGCAGTTCAACCCGCGGGTCCGCGCGGCGCTCGCGTATCTGCTGGAGAGCCAGACGGTGGCGAATCCGAGGGGTCCGCCGCCGGCGCCGGACTGACCAGTGCGAGGCGCACGGCAAGGGTCGTGCCTTTCCCCGGCTGGCTCGTGATCCGCCACTCGCCGCCGAGCTGCTGCACCCGGCTGTCGATGCTGGCCAGCCCCAAACCCCGCCGCGCACCATCCACCGCGAACCCCCGGCCATCGTCCTCGACGGTGAGGACGAGAGCTGCCTGCCCGTCCAGGCCGAGGGCGATGCGCACCCAGGTCGCCCGAGCGTGGCGCGCCACGTTGCCGAGCGCTTCTTCGACGATCCGATACGCCGCCAGGCGCAGAGCTTCGGGCAGGCGGTTACGCAGCGGCGTGTCCAGCGCCGCCAAGGCCGGGTCGATCACCAGCGCGAGGCCAACATGGCCCTCGAAGCGCTCGATCAACGCATGCAGTGCCGGCGTCAAGCCTTCCCGGATAAACGAGGGATGCAGGCGATAACTGGCCTGGCGCACGTCCTGCTCGCGGATTTCGTCCAACTGGTCGGCGACCTCGGCCACTAATGTTTGGGCCGCCTCAGGCTCGGCCGGCCAACGCTGCAAGGCGATCCGTAATCGATGCCAGGCCATCAGCAGGCGGTTTTGCACCTGGCTATGCAGAAACTCCGCGATCTGGGCGCGCAGGCGTTCCTCGCCGGCCAGCGCCGCGCCGGTGGAGCGCTGGAGCGCGGCCAGGGCTTCGCCGCGCTCGGCTACCGCCGCCGCCGTGGCGAAGGCGGTGACGGCGGTGATGCCCAGGAAGAACTGGAGCAGCAGCAGCGACGTATTCGCCGAATCGCGGACGAAGGGGCCGACGCCCCGCAGCGTGCCGACCAGGGCGGTCGTGGCCACCAGCAGGACCCCGAGAGCCACGCGGCGCGGACCCAGGCGCACCGCGCCCCAGGTCAGGATCGGGACGAACAGCAATTCCAGGAAGTAGTGCTGCGCCGGGACAGGAGCCAAGACACCAAAGATCATCTGGCCGACCAGAACCAGTACGGCCAGGACGAGCATCCCTTCCAGCGGCCTTCGGCGCTGCCAGGCGAGAGCCACGGGACTGCTCCAGAGCACTATCACCGGCGTGACGACGAGAGCGCCCGTGGCATCGCCGAGCCACCAGGTCAGCCACATCATGTCCAGGGGCCTGCCGCCGGTTTCCCCCGCCAGCGCCAAGCACGTCACGCCCACGGTGGCGCTCACGGTCGTGCTCAGCACGGCCACCAGGGCGGCGAACTTGAGCACCCCCTCCGCTTGCCAGAAGGCCCTGCGGCCATCGGCAAAGCGGTTGAGCAGATAGGCCCCCAGGAGGGCCTCCAGGGTATTGCCGGCGGCAATGGCCGCAGAGGTCAGCACCGTCCCCAACGCCGTCTGGTTCACCATGAAGGCGCCCACCAGCACGCCCGGCCACGCCCGGTACCCGTAGAGGAGACAGGCCGCGATGGCGATCCCCGTGGATGGCCAGACCACCGTGATGCTCGGGTGGAGAAAGGCCAGGGAGAGCGCGGCCTTGCCGACGAGGAAATACACGACGGCCGTAAGCGAATTGAGCAGCAAGACGTTCGCGAAACGCGGAAGCAACCGAACGAGGTCCATAGCGCCACGGCCGCATCTACGCAATGTCAAGGCTTCCGCTGACCTCTCGGGCTGGCCGCCGCGCGAAGGATGTTCGGATTCGAGGCGGGCATTGCGGGCGCCTTCGCCTCGGCGGCTTTCGCCTCCGGCGGTTCCGGCGTTGCGGCCGGTGCCGATGTCGCCGCCTCGACCGCCCGCGCCGGTTCGGCCTCGGGTCGGGCTTTCCGCTCGAAAATTTGCACGGTCGGGTGCTGGAGGACGATCTCGCCGTCCGCGAACCGCGCCAGCGACCCGCTCAGGGCGGCCACCCACTGCGGGCAGGTCTTGGCCGCCTGCTCCAGCTTGCGCCAGACCTTGGGGGGCAGGATCGCGGTGACGGTGCCCACCTCGGTCTGGAGGCCGATTTTCAGCCCGCTCGGCGCTGCGACCGGTTTGGGCAGCTCCGAGAATTTCGCGACGAGTTCGAGGCAACCGGGCACGAGATGTTCTTTCGGGACGGGGGTGGTGTCGGGGGGTAGCGACTCGCGGGCGGCGGCGACCCGTTCGGCGCGGGGCGTCAAGACCTGCCGGGCGTGCGCGGCCTCTTTCTCGGTCACGACCCCGGCCGGTTGGCCCTGCAAGTCGAGCCGGGCCGCGCCGGCTTGCAGCGCTTGCCGGTACCGGTCGGTCTGGCAATAGCGGCCCAGCGCGCGCCGGACGGCGATCCGGTCGTGGCCCGCCGCGATCAAATCCTGGTGGATGTCGAGCTTGAGCGGCCGGGGGTGCTCCCCATCGAAGCAGCGCGGGGTAGCGCTCGGCCAGCGGCGGGCGGGCGCCGCCGTGGGGACGGGTGTAGGATCGGTGGCCCCGGGGTTCGGGTCGGACATGGCGAGCTCTGGCGGTGGCGACGGTATTGATCACAAGTGTAGCGAATCGTCGGCGGGCGCGAACGGCCCGCGCCGGCGCCCGGGCATCCGGGGATCGCCAACCTCGTCCGCGGGTCCTATACTGACCGTGCAACATGACACGGATTTTGGCTCATGCGCGCCGTTCCCCTCGATCTTCTGCACGTCAGCGCCCTGCGCCCGGCGGTCCCCCTGCCCTGGCCCACCCCGGCGGCCGTGGCCCTGGCCCGCGCCGTCGGCTTCGTCGAGCCGGTGACGGTGCGCCCGCTGCCAGGCGCGACCCCGCCCCGCTACGAAATCCTCAGCGGCCTGAAGCACTGGCTGCTGGCGCAGCGGGCGGAGCTAGCCACCGTGCCCGTCCACGTGCGGGACCCGCTGAGCGACGCCGACGCCCGCCGGCTGGTCGAAGGGGATGCCGGCCCGGAGCCCGCCGATCCCCTCGCCGAAGCCCGGGCCATCCAGGCCGAAGTGGCGCGGGGCCGGAGCATCGCCGCCGTCGGCCGCGAGATGGGACTGTCGCGCACCGAAGCCTCGCATCGATTGCGGCTGCTGCGGCTGGCCCCGAGCCTCCAACAACAGGTCGCGACCGGCGCGCTGGAAATCGGCAAGGCCCGCGCCCTGGTCGGCCTGCCGGAACAGGTCCAGCTCGACCTGGCGCGACGCATCGCGCGGGAGAACTTGACCACCCGCCAGGTGGAGGCCCTGGCGCGAGCGGACAAGCAGGGCGGCGGCCATCCCCAAATCGGCGCCGGAAGTGCGCCCGCGGCGTCCGTGAAGGACCCCGACCTCGCCCGGCTGGAAACCGACCTGGCGGACCGGCTGGGGACGCGGGTGACGGTCACCCATGGCGCGGACGGCCGGGGGCAACTGATCGTCGAGTTCGCCGACCTGGAGATTCTGGAGGGGGTGTTGGAGCGGATGGGGGTTCGGTCTCGATCAGTCGAATCAAAGATTCTCGGCGACTGGTAAAGCTAACCGATCATGCGTTCAAGGATGCCCTTTTCCCGCGCCTTCGCCAGCCAGTGCGGGAACTCGTTCAGCAGCCGGTCGTACAGCTCGGCGTCCTCGATCTCGTCCAGATCGTTGACGTGCATGAAACCGGCGTTGTCGATCAGCCGCCCGGATAGCTCGTCCAGTTTGTGCAAAAACGGGAAGTCCTCCTGGCCGATTCCCCACGAACTGCACGAACACCGGCTCGCCGGACAGCTCGCGGATCACCTCCGTGCTCTCCCGCCGGTCGGCATTGCCGCCATCGGTCAGGAAAACCACGAACGCGAGCTGCGGCGTCTGGTACTTGCTCAGTAGCAACCGCAACGGCGGCGCGTAGTTCGTGGCTTCCCGGATTTTGTATCTCGCCAAGACTACCCGTTCGACGTAACCCTCGATCTCGTCCAAAGTCACGGGCGGCAACTGGTAGACGTGGGTGCCGAACAGCAACAGGTCGATTTGGCCGTCGTCGTCGAAGGCGACCGCCGATACCAGTGTGGCAACTTGCTACACCTTTGGATTGTGTAGCAACTTGCTACAAGTCTCCTGACGCGATCCGTTCGACGAAGCTCCGCAGCTTGGCTTCGTTTTCGTCGCTCAGCGCATCGATCTTCAGCTTTATGACCAAGTGCTTCGAGTCGCGAGAAATGGAGCCAACGGGCTTGCCCTCCCGAGCCAGTGTCTGGTGGGCCTCATGGAACCTTGGTGCGTTCTCTTCCTTGGAGATTCGCAGTTCTCTTAGCAGAAAATTAGAGAGCTTGGTCTGTTCCAATACCCCGGCTTCGAGCAAGTCCCAAGCCCGATTCAACAACTCTAGCGCCAGCGATGGCGGATCGATCAACTGCATTGTCCGTTTGATGTCCGCTGCCGCAGCCCTTGACAGCAAGCGTGGATTAGCGTCAAGTCTGGCAAGTATCGGTTCCGGGAAATATTCGAAAGCGTAGTAGCGATACATGTCCTCTCGGTTCATCCCCAACGCTTCGGCAAGTTTTTTTCGGGTCGGAAATAAGCTTTCGACTTGTCTTAGGGCCTTGCCGATCTCGTAGTCCGAAAGGTCCGCGCGATCTATATTCTCGACCAACGCAAGCACGGCCATGTCGGATTCTTCGACGGGAATAATCAGCGCTTCGATAGCAGGACGCCCAAGCAACTTGTACGCCCGCCATCGGCGTTCGCCCGCAATGATCTGATAGCGGTCACGAATCTGTCGAACGGAAATGGGCTGAAGCAACCCAACCTCGGAAATCGAGGCCGCCAGTTCCTCCAATTCCTGCTGCGGAAAAACCCTGCGAGGTTGGTAGGGGTTTGGATCGACCTCATCGACGGACAGCTTGACGTGATGTCGCCCAACATCAAAATCGGTCTCTTGTCGTGCATCCGCGTGGCGTTGGCTGTTCTCGGCCAGTTTCTTCGCCAGCAGTGCCTTCAAATTCTTAGGCATGGCTGTCCTCCACCGCGACTCCCTTAAGGCCAAGCTCCTTTGCCAGTTGGTGAGCAAGCTGCCGAAACTCGCGGGATACTTTGGCGGTACGATCCAGCGCGTGCAAACTGCTTTGCGCCATGGCAGCCTGGTTTACCTTCGTGCTGGTGGAAATCTTGATGGGCAGGAGTTTGCCGATCTGTTCCCGCGCCATGTTTTCGATGAGCTTGCTAACCATCAATCGTTCATCATGCTTGATGAGCAGCGCGCCGAGTATCTCAAGCCGAGGGTTGATTCGGCGGATTTTAGCGATGTGCTTCATCAAGTCGGTTACGCCGTACATACCGTACTGAGAGCCAGATTCCACCGGTATAATCAGATGCGTAGCGGACGCCAGAGCATTACTGGTCAGCAATTTTAGGCTGGGAGGGCAGTCGATCAGGATGATGTCATAAAGTCCATCGAGCGGTTGGAGCTTCGCCCGGAGTTCTTCCGATGATCTTGGGGTGGTATCTCTCAATTCATCTTCCGTTCTACCCAACGCCAGCGATCCGTAGATCAGCGATACGCCCTCGATGTTGGTATCCTCATGAATGGCAAAAGGCAGCTTCTCCAGCTCGGAGAGCAGCAACTCCGCACAAGTGATCGGGACCTCGCTCGGGTGCATTTTACCCAGGTGAAGGCTTGCTACAAGGGCTTCCCCGGAAGTCAAGCAAAGGCCGGCCATGACGAAAAGCGTGGCGATTCGTCGTTTAGTGAAGTGGGTTGTGAAACCGCCGGAGAGCGTCTCTGGCGCCGAGTATCGAGTCAGGTGCGGACTGGAGAAACTACAACCGGTCATTGATGCGGCTTTGATGCCACGGACCCTGATGAAAGACGCGCGCGGGAGCCGCATTCGTTAGTCGAGGACCGCTGGAGTGGCCTCCAAGAGTTCAACAGGCACCCCCCGCACAGGTCCAACCTGAATCATCAACGCGAGAGGTCACTCGGTGGTGGGATGATGGGTGAGAAGGTTCTCCTCGTGGGGGCGAGATGAGGTGGATACCGATTTGGCGCTGTTGTCATCAGGTCGGCAGGGCGAAGCGTTCGCCATGATGGAGCACGGCCCAAGCCAAGCGCGCGTTCTTGGCGGCGACGGCCACGACCGCTTTCCAATAACCTCGGCGTTGCTCCAGCGCCACCGCCCAGCGGCTGATGGGGTCGGTCTTGGTTTTGGCGAGGGCCAGAACGGCTCGGGCGCCCAGGATCAACAGGGTTCGGAGGTAGGGGTCGCCGGTTTTGGTGATCCGGCCCAGCCGGGTCTTGCCGCCCGAACTGCGCTGGCCCGGCACCAGCCCCAGCCAGGCCGCGAACTGCCGGCCACAGCGGAAGTCGTGCCCGTTGCCGACGGTCGCCAACAAGGCGGTGGCAGTGGTTTCGCCCACGCCGCTCAACCGCATCAGTCGTCGTGCCCGCTCGTCCTCGCGAGCCAGTTGAACCAGGTGTCGATCATACTCGGCGATCCGCTCGTCCAGCCGGCGCACCTCGTCCAACGGGTCGCCGACGGCCAACCGCGCCCAGCCGGGCAACGCCTCCAGGCCGGCCGCCGCCTCGCGGCGCACCGTCGCCGCCTTGAGCGGCAGTACGACGCCGAACTCGCTCAGCAGCCCCCGGATGCGGTTGAGCGTGGCCGTGCGCTGCTCGACGAAGCCTTGTCGGGTGCGGTGCAAGGCCAGCCGCGCCTGCTGGTCCACGCTCTTGATCGGCACGAACCGCCTGTTCGGTCGCTGGACCGCCTCGCCAATCGCCGCCGCGTCCGCCGCGTCGTTCTTGCCCCGCTGGCCGCTCAACCGGTACGGTGCGACGAACTGCGGCGCCATCCGCCGCACCGGGTGGCCCAGATCCCCGAACAGCCGCGCCCAGTGGTGGGCGCCCGAGCAGGCTTCCATGCCGATTGTGCAGGGCGGCAGCGCCGCGACCAGCTCGCGCAGTTTATCGCGCGCGACCTTCGGCCGCACCAGGGCCGGCTTGCCGTGCTCGTCCACCCCGTGCACCGCGAACACGTTCTTGGCGAGATCGATCCCGACGTACACAATAGCCATGATTTCCCCTCCCGAGTCCGTTGATGAGATTCGCTACCCCATCTTGGCACGCGTTGCCGCTCGCCGCACGGCGACCGGCTCGGGGAAGTCCCTTTCATTCGTTAGCTTGAGGATCTACATCGACCACGAGAACCGATAAACCCATTTTGGAAAATTCTGCGGCCAGGTTCACCACGGTCGTCGTCTTGCCACAACCGCCCTCATGGTTAGCCACCGCGATAATCTTTGTTTCTTTGCGCTGTCTCATCAAGGATCGAAAAGAACCGTATACGTGTTCGAGTAAATAACCCGCGGCTGAAGTCGCGGGCTTTATTGTGAAGCGCGGGCAGGGTTGCCCATATCCACACTTCCAACAT
>JBDHRB010000266.1:0-4299 GCA_039807355.1 Candidatus Competibacteraceae bacterium | reverse complement strand
CCGGCCAAGGATGACGCCTTGACGAATGCGGTGAGCGCGGCGGAACCGGCGCTGACTGAGGCTTATCAGATTGCGGAAAAGCTGACCCGCCAGCAGCGGGTGCGAGAAATCCGCGAGCAACTGATCGCTCAGTTGACCGCCCAGGAGCCGGAACGCTGGACCGCGCTGGTGATCGAAAACGCCTTTTCCGCGCTGGAGAGCGCGATTGTTCGTGGCCGCATTCTGGCCGGCCAGCCGCGCATTGATGGCCGCGACACCCGCACGGTTCGACCCATCACCGTTCGCACCGGCGTACTGCCGCGTACCCATGGCTCCGCGCTGTTCACCCGGGGCGAAACCCAGGCGCTGGTCGTCACCACTTTGGGCACGGACCGCGACGCCCAGATCATCGACGCCATTGAAGGCGAATACCGCCAGCCGTTCCTGCTGCATTACAACTTCCCGCCCTATTCAGTCGGGGAGATCGGCCAGGTCGGCAGCCCGAAGCGCCGCGAGATCGGCCATGGCCGCCTGGCCAAGCGCGGCGTCCAGGCGGTGATGCCCAAGCCGGAACAATTCCCGTATACGGTGCGGGTGGTATCGGAAATTACTGAATCCAACGGCTCCAGCTCGATGGCTTCCGTGTGCGGGGCCAGCCTGGCGCTGATGGATGCGGGCGTGCCGATCAAGGCCCCGGTGGCGGGCATCGCCATGGGTCTGATCAAGGAAGGCGAACGCTTTGCCGTGCTGACCGACATCATCGGCGATGAAGATCATCTCGGCGACATGGATTTCAAAGTGGCCGGCACCGCCGAGGGCGTCACCGCCCTGCAAATGGACATCAAGATCGACGGCATTACCCACGAGATCATGGAGCAGGCGTTGGCCCAGGCCCGCGAGGGACGGCTGCACATCCTCGGCAAGATGGGCGCGGTGATTAATCAGCCCAATCAGGAACTGTCGGAATACGCGCCGCGTTACACCACGATGCGGATTAACCCGGACAAGATTCGGGATGTGATCGGCAAAGGCGGGGTCACTATCCGTTCGATCACTGAGGAAACCGGCGCGACGATTGATATCACCGATGACGGTGTGATCAAGATTGCCGCCGTGGACAAGGCCGCTGGCGACGCCGCCCGCAGCCGCATCGAACAAATCACCATGGATGTGGAAGCCGGTCAGGTCTACGAAGGCAAGGTGGCCCGGATCATGGACTTTGGCGCGTTCGTGACCATTCTGCCGGGCCGCGATGGCATGGTGCATGTTTCGCAAATCTGCGAAGAACGGGTGCAGAACGTCAGCGACAAACTAGCGGTCGGCGATATCGTCAAGGTGCGGGTCATGGAGATCGACAAGCAGGGGCGGATTCGCCTGACCATGAAAGGTCTGAACTGACGCCGCAGGCGATACCCGCCTTGCCCTGGCGTTAGCGCTTCTATACAATTCCGCTTCTTGTGCAGGGAAGCGGAAATTTTTTTGGAGAGGTGGCCGAGCGGTCGAAGGCGCAGCACTGGAAATGCTGTTTAGGGGTAACTCTAACGAGGGTTCGAATCCCTCTCTCTCCGCCAATTCGTCGGTTATCACCGTCCATCACGAAATCCCCAGCCCGCCCAAAGCGGGTTTTTTCATTCCTCGCGTTTGGCGCGATTCCACAGCGCATCCATTTCCGCCAGAGTCGATTCGGCGGGGGCGCGGCCTTGCTCGGCCAGCCACTGTTCGATGCGGCGAAAGCGTCGTTCAAACTTGGCGTTGGTACCGCGCAGCGCCGCTTCAGGATCGAGCTGGAGATGCCGGGCCAAATTGGCGACGGCGAACAGCACATCGCCCAGTTCATCGGCCAGACGTTCCGGCGGCGCATGAATGGCGATCTCGTGGCGAATCTCGCCGATTTCCTCAGCAATTTTCGCCAGCACCGGCTCAACCGCGCCCCAGTCAAAGCCGACCCGCGCCGCCTTTTTCTGCAATTTGGCGGCGCGAGTCAGGGCGGGCAGCGCCAATGCAACGCCGTCCAGAACCCCGGCTGGCGCTGGAGCATGTGCGGCTTTTTCCGCCGCTTTAATCCGCTCCCAGGCCAGGGTTTGTTCGGCGGCGTCGGCATAGCGTTGATCGCCGAAAACATGCGGATGGCGGCGGGTCATCTTCTCGACGATGCCCCGCGCTACGTCGGCGAAATCGAAATGTCCTTCCTCAGCGGCGATCTGGGCGTAAAACACAATCTGAAACAGCAAATCGCCCAGTTCGGCGCGCAACTCCGCCCAATCCTCGCGGGCAATCGCGTCGGCGACTTCGTAAGCTTCTTCAAGGGTATGCGCAACCAGAGTCGCGCAGGTCTGTTGCCGATCCCATGGGCAGCCACGCTCCGGGTCGCGCAACCGGGCCATGAGTTCGAGCAACGCTTTCAGTTCATCCACTGCGGATACTCCGATTGACGGGCAGGCCGTGTGATTTTTTCAAAGTCCGCCGCGCCGTTTGCCGCCGCCGCAGGGACTGCCTTGGGTGAAAGCGCGGGTGGCGCGTCGATTCACCGGCGGCTTTACGCCGTTACCGGTCGGCGGCAAGCCAGTGTGCTGGGTCAGAAAGGTCTGCGTTCCATGCTTGCGGCCCATTCGTCCGCCTTCCCCGCCGCTGCCTCCAGTGCCGGCGGGTTGCCAAAGCGGTATCAGATGACGCTTGCCGTTGCCGATCAAATCAGCGTGGCCCATGCGCTTCAACGCTTCGCGCAGCAGCGGCCAGTTCTCCGCATCGTGGTAGCGCAGAAAGGCTTTATGCAACCGGCGCTGTTTCAAGCCTTTGGCGGCAAAGACCATTTCGCCCCGGTCGCGGTGGACGCCTTTGAGCGGATTGCGCCCGGTGTGATACATGGCGGTGGCCAGCGCCATGGGTGAAGGCAGAAACGCCTGCACCTGGTCGGCGCGGAAGCCGTTGCGCTTCAACCACAGCGCCAGATTGAGCATGTCTTCATCGGTGGTCCCTGGATGGGCGGCGATGAAGTAGGGAATCAGATACTGTTCCTTGCCGGCCTCGCGGGAATATTGCTCGAACAGTTCCTTGAAGCGGTCATACGCGCCCATGCCCGGCTTCATCATCTTGGCCAGCGGCCCGGCTTCGGTGTGTTCCGGGGCGATTTTCAGATAGCCGCCGACATGGTGGGTGACCAGCTCGCGCACATAGGCCGGATCGCGGATCGCCAAGTCATAACGCACCCCGGATGCCACCAGGATTTTTTTCACCCCCGGCAATTCTCGCGCCTTGCGGTACAGGCGAATTAGGGAGGAATGATCGGTATTCAGATTCGGGCAGATGTCCGGGTAAACGCAGGACAATTTGCGGCAACTGCGCTCGATCTCCGGCGACTGGCAGGCCAGCCGATACATATTGGCGGTCGGCCCGCCCAGGTCGGAAATCACTCCGGTGAAGCCGGGGGTTTTATCCCGAATCTCCTCGATTTCCCGCAGCACCGAGGTTTCGGAACGGGATTGAATGATCCGGCCTTCATGTTCGGTGATTGAGCAGAACGTGCAGCCGCCGAAACAGCCGCGCATGATGTTCACGGAAAAGCGGATCATCTCCCAGGCCGGGATGCGGGCGTCGCCATAAACCGGATGCGGAGCGCGGGCGTAGGGCAGGTCGAACACCGCGTCAAATTCGCCGGTGGTCAGCGGAATCGGCGGCGGATTCAGCCACACGTCGCGGTCGCCATGGCGTTGAATCAAGACGCGAGCATTGCCGGGATTGGTCTCCAGATGGAGCAGGCGCGAGGCGTGGGCGTACAACAGCGGGTCGCTTTTCACCGGTTCATAGCCGGGCAGGCGCATCAGCGTTTTGGCCCGATCATGGCGCGGCGGATGCGCGGCGCGATCCGGTTCAGTCGCGTCGATCTCCAGCCAGCCTTCCGGCAAAGCGCCGCGATGGAGAAACGCCGTTCCGCGCACATCGCGCAAGGTTGCTGGCGGTTGACCGGCGGCGGCGCGGTGCGCGACTTCGACAATGGCCCGCTCGGCATTGCCGTACAGCAGCAGGTCGGCCTTGGCGTCGAGCAAAATCGAGCGGCGCACCTGGTCGGACCAATAGTCGTAATGGGCGATGCGGCGCAGCGACGCCTCGATGCCTCCGATGACAATCGGTGCGGCGGGATAGGCCTCGCGGCAACGCTGGCTGTAGACAATCACCGCCCGATCCGGGCGTTGGCCGCCTTCATCATTCGGCGTGTAGGCATCGTTATGGCGCAGCCGCCGGTCCGAGGTGTAGCGGTTGACCATCGAATCCATGTTGCCGGCGGTGACGCCGAAAAACAGATTCGGCCGACCGAGTGCCGTG
>JBDHRB010000265.1:0-4325 GCA_039807355.1 Candidatus Competibacteraceae bacterium | reverse complement strand
AGTCGCGCCGAGCAAGATCGTGCGTTGATCGCCCATCCCACCTGCGAAGAAGAACAGGTGCTGTTCGCCGCGATTCGCCACCGCCTGGAAAAACAACCGGGCTGGTACTCGAAAATCCTGGCGAATATCAAGGGCGTAACTGAAGAAACCACTACCGGCGTTCATCGGCTCTATCAGATGGAAAAAGACGGTCGGCTGCCGTTCCCGGCATTCAACGTCAACGATTCCGTCACCAAGTCCAAGTTCGACAATCTGTACGGCTGCCGCGAATCGCTGGTGGACGGCATCAAACGGGCCACCGATGTGATGATCGCCGGCAAGATTGCGGTGGTGCTGGGTTACGGCGATGTCGGCAAGGGTTGCGCCCAATCGTTACGCGGCCTTGGCGCGACGGTGTGGGTCACGGAAATTGACCCGATCTGCGCATTGCAGGCGGCGATGGAAGGCTATCGGGTGGTGAGGATGGACGAGGCGGCTAGTCAAGGCGACATCTTCGTCACCGCCACCGGCAATGTTCACGTCATCACCCATGACCACATGGCGCGGATGAAGAATCAGGCGATTGTCTGCAACATCGGCCATTTCGATTCGGAAATCGCCGTCGCCAGCCTGCGCGAATACCGCTGGGAGAACATCAAGCCGCAGGTCGATCACATCATTTTCCCGGACGGCAAGCGCATCATCCTGCTGGCGGAAGGACGGCTGGTCAACTTGGGTTGCGCGACCGGCCATCCCTCGTTTGTCATGAGCAACAGCTTCACTAACCAGACCTTGGCGCAGATCGAGCTGTTCAATCGCCGCGACCGCTATGAAAACAAGGTCTATGTGCTGCCCAAGCATCTCGATGAGAAAGTGGCGCGGCTGCATCTAAACCGGATTGGCGCAAAATTGACGGCGCTCACCCCGGAACAGGCGGCTTATATCGGCGTCGCTGTCGATGGGCCGTACAAGGCGGAGAACTACCGCTACTAACCTCAGAACCGCCAGAGCCTCTTTGTCAGCGCAACGAGGCTCTGTTTTGCAAACCGCGATGAATCTTCTTGAGCAGATTGCTGAACAACGCATTCAGGAGGCTATGAACCGGGGCGAATTGCGCGATTTGCCCGGCGAAGGCCGACCTTTGCAATTGGACGATGACTCGGCGATTCCTGAAGAATTACGCGCTGCTTACCGCATCCTGAAGAATGCCGGATTTTTGCCGCCGGAACTCCAGTGGCGTCGGGAATTGCAGGAAGCCGAGCATCTGTTGCAACAACTGCCGGAAAGCGAGCGCAGCCGCGCCCGCGCCCGTCTGGAATTGCTGCAACTGCGCTTGGCCGCCAGCCGCCGCCAGCCGATGAACCTGCTGCTGGAAGATCAATACCGGCAGCGTTTGCTGGAGCGGCTGGAGTAAAACACCGCCAGCCAGATCGCCGGGCGTGAGGTAAAAGTGACCCGGTGCCGGGTATGGGCGGGTAGATTCAGCGCATCGCCCCGGCTCAGATCAACCTGTCGGCCATCGGCGAAGGCAATGCTCGCCTGCCCTTCCAGCAACAGCACCCATTCATCCTGCTCCTGGTCATACCAGAAACCCTCCGGCGAAGCATGACCATCGGACACAATCCGCTCGATGCGCAGGGCGTCGCCCCGGAGCAGTTCGGTAAAGACCTCTTCGCTCAGGTCGTCGGGCAGCGGGTGGAGCAGGTTCATGGCCGGGTCATCGCCCATCATGGATTGATCGCTGCATCCAGCCGGCGTCGGAGGCAGCGGCGGGCGGATTTTCAGGGTGCTGCGCGTAGTGCAGGACAGCGCCCACGAGGATTGCAACTAACACCGCTATTGCCAGGTATTTCATCGGCGATTTCCTGATGATTGGCGCGAGACGGCGCGGTTGGTCAAATCAGCCCATCCATTACGGCGAGCGTTGGGTTCGACAGCGCGCCAGCCATCCATCCAGGCTATTGGCGAACGCCTGTTTATCGCGGTTATGGTAGGGCGCCGGCCCACCGGTCGCTGCCCCCGCTGACCGTAATTCTTCCTTGAAATCGCGTAAGGCCAATCGCTCTTGGATATTTTCCGCTGAATACAGCTCGCCGCGCGGATTCAACGCAGCAATGCCCTGCGCGACCAGTCGCGCCGCCAGGGGTATATCCCCGGTAATGACCAGATCACCATATTTTGCCTGCTCCGCCAAATAGTGATCGGCCTCATCCAAGCCCTGGCTGACCTGCACGGCGGCGATCAACGGGGAGCGCGGCAATTGCAGCGGGCGATTGGCGACCAGCGTCACCGGTACGCCAACCCGGCGCGAGGCGCGCAACACGATGTCGCGAACCGGGCCGGGACAGGCATCCGCATCAATCCATATTTTCATCATTCTCCTCCGTCGCCGACGCTCATTGCCCAATCTGATGAATGTTTGTTTGAAAAAGCGGGCGGGTAGATTGCACCCCGGATTTTCTCCTGCTGGCGGGCGATGGGCGCGAACGGTTACGCTATCGTTCACTGCTCATCCTGGCTTATTCCTGGGCGGCATTGAAAATGCTCGCCGGAATCTACTGAAGAACCATGACTATGACCCGTCCATCCCGCTTGACCGGAACCTTCAGTTGCGAATTTTTCCCCCCGATCACCGCTGAAGGATTAACCAAACTCCAAGCCGCCCGCCAGCAATTACTGGCGCTGCGCCCGGCCTATTTCTCCGTCACCTACGGCGCGGGCGGCTCTACCCGCGACCGCACTGTGGAAGTCGTACTCGACACCCAGGCGCACAGCAGCGTTCCCGCCGCGCCGCATTTGACCTGCATCGCCGCGACCCGGCACAGCACCCGCGAATTGCTGAGTCACTATCAGGCCCACGGCATCCGCCGCATCGTCGCCTTGCGCGGCGACATGCCCTCTGGAATGCGCGATCCCGGCGAATTCCGCTACGCCAATGAACTGGTCGCCTTCATCCGCGCTGAATTTGGCGATCACTTTCATATCGAAGTCGCCGCCTACCCCGAATACCATCCCCAAGCGCCCAGTCCGGAAAAAGACCTAGAAAACTTTCAGCGCAAGGTAGACGCCGGCGCGAGCAGCGCGATTACCCAGTATTTTTACAATCCCGATGCTTACTTTCGCTTCGTCAATCACTGCGCTGACCGAGGCATCGACCTTCCCATCGTGCCGGGCATTATGCCGATCACCAACTTCACTCAACTGGCGCGCTTCTCGGATGCTTGCGGCGCGGAAATTCCGCGTTGGATGCGCAAAAAGCTGGAAAGCTTTGGCGACGACCGCGAGGCGATTCGCGCCTTCGGTCTGGATGCCGTCAGCGAGCTGTGCCGCAAACTGTTGGACGGCGGCGCACCCGGCCTACATTTCTACACCATGAATCAAGCCGGATTGACCTTGGCGATTAGCGAACGGTTGGGCTTGATCGACCGCTAGTCAACGTTCCTCGAACTAAAACGACAACGCCCTTCCAGGCGGAAGGGCGTTGCGGAAAAGAGTAATCCTCAATTATTGCGCGGCGATCAGCGCCTTGGCGTCCGGCCCCAGCGGCAATACATAGTCATAGGAGGCCAGCACCAGATTGTCGGTAGCGCGAATCAACCGCGCATTGACAAACACTGACTGCCGCCCGACCGCATAGGTGCCGGCAATCACCGCGGCGGCGTTATGCGACTGGCTGATTTCCTTGATGGAGCGCGACAGGGCAAATTCGCCAGAGCCTTCCTTGACGAAAATGTTGTTGCGCATCTTGATCTCGATCACGGTAAAACCCTGTTGCGCAAACCGCGAGCCGAGTTGCTCGCCGATCACCCGCCCCAGGCCGGATGACATTTCCAGATTGTTGATATCGACAAAGGTCGCCGACAGCAGGGGTTCGCGCCGATCCCGCAACCAGGGCGCCCGCATCAGCAAGGCGTCCGCCGCCCGGTAGCTTTGATCGATCAGATTAGCGTCCTGAATGATGGGCCGAACCGGCGCGTCGTCCGCCGAAGAGGCGCAGCCCTGAAGGCTCACTGCGCCGAATACCGCAAGCAGCGCCAGCCCGGCGCGTGGGATGATGTTGCAGCTCATGGCCCGACCACCTCCACAATCCGGGTGGTCACCGGCGCTGGCCCGCTGGCAACGTACTGCCCGACGTTATTATCGCTGATGTAGTAGATGTCGCGCACCCGCGCCACATAGCGGTCGCCGCTCATCACCGATGTAGTGACGATAATTTCATTGTTTGGATTGTCTGTGATGTAACCGGTCGCCACATCCACCCCGACCGCGCCGAGCATCCAGGCCGCCGTCGAACTTTCGCCCGCTACTTCGCGCAGCACGAACACGCTGCTGGCCAAGGCGGTGAA
>JBDHRB010000264.1:0-4338 GCA_039807355.1 Candidatus Competibacteraceae bacterium | reverse complement strand
TGGAATGGCTAATGCGCTCCAGCAGCGCCATTTCCAAGCCCTCTTCGATAAACACGTTCAGGCTCAAATAGCGCGGAGTCGCCCCGGAAACCGCAAGGTCGTTGACCGTGCCATACACCGCCAGACCGCCAATATCGCCGCCGGGAAACTCCAGCGGCTCGACAGTGAAGCCGTCGGTGGTGATCAACCAATCCGCGCCGGGCGTCTCCAGCGGCAGCCGCGCCGCATCGGCCTGGGTGTCGAGAGCTGCGCCGAAAGCCGGAGCAAAAATCCCGTCGATCAGCTCGCGCATCCGGCGTCCGCCATTGCCGTGGGCCAGGGTAATGCGCACATCCATTCGGAATCGGTCTTGATTCATTAGCAAGGTTCTGTTGAAAAATATGTTGAAATGCCCCTTGTCACGCTGATCGGGGTTTGAACGCTTATCATCAAATTCTTTCTCTCAACGCAACGAGGAAATCGGTATGTCTGAACCATCGGCTTTGCTGCGCGCCGTAACCGTCTGGGATTTACCCACTCGGCTGTTTCACTGGACCCTGGTCCTCCTGATGATCGCGCAATGGTGGACTGCGGAACAAAGCAGCACAATGAACTGGCATCTGTGGGGCGGCTACGCCGTGTTGGCGCTGGTGCTGTTCCGGCTGATCTGGGGCTTCATCGGCAGCGAAACGGCGCGCTTCAGCCACTTTGTGCGCGGCCCCGGCGCGGCGCTGGATTACTTTAAAGCCTTGCTGCGCGGCGCAACGCCCCATTATCACGGCCATAACCCGATGGGCGCCTGGTCGATTGTCGCCCTGCTGCTCCTGCTGCTGATTCAGGCGGTCACCGGCCTGTTCGCCAACGACGACATCATGATCGAAGGCCCTCTGTATTCCTGGGTGTCCAAAGCAACCAGCGACTGGCTGACTACCGTGCATAAACTCAACTTCAATCTGCTGCTGGCGATGATCGCCCTGCACCTCAGCGCGGTGTTCTTCTATTTGCTGGTCAAGCGGGAAAATTTGATTCATCCGATGTTGAGCGGCCAGAAACATGTGCCGCCGGAACAAGCCGATCCTGCGCCGCGCATGGCCAATCCCTGGCTGGGTTTGGCGGCGCTGGCGCTGGCAATGTTCGTGGTCTGGCTGCTGGTCGGCTGAAAAAAAAGGCCATGCATCCGCATGGCCTTGTCAATCACGCCGGCTTTCCGGCGGATCAATCTTTCTTGAATTCCTTGTGGCAGGCCTTGCAGGTTTCGGCGGTCTTGCCGAACTGCGCCTTGATGGCCGCTTCATCGCCGCCCTTGGCGACTTCGGTCAACTTGGCCGATTCCTGCTGAAAGTTCTTCATGGCGGTCTCGAATTTGTCCCAGTTGGTCCAGATTTCCGCCTTGGCTTCGGTGTTCTTCACCGCATCCGGGCCAGAGCCTTTGGCAAAGCCTTCCAGGGCGGTCTGACTCATCAGCTCCACATACTGGGCGTGACGGGCGACGGCGGCGGCGTCAAACGGGATTTCGCCCTTGACCATCGCGCCTATCGGTTTGAAATTCCAGCCCACCACCGTGTAAACCGCTTGCCGATATTTCGCGACGTCTTCCGGCTTCGGGCCAGCCGCTTGGGCCGCCGTGAATAAACTGGCGCCGAGAATTCCACTCAACAGACTCATTGCAATAGATTTTTTATTCATAAATTGCTCTCCCCTGATGAATAGTCAACGCACTGTGCGTGAGTCATCATGCCAAAACACCGACATTTTGCAAGGCCAAATTCCAACCGACTAAAACCATTCGGCGCTGAAGATCAAAACAGTCGGCCCAGCAGCATGTACATCGAGGCATTGCCGCCCTCGGCCAGACCGCCAGCCAGATAGAACGGACCGAGCGGAGTATCGACGCCGAGGAACAAACTGCCCGCCGGGATCAGCGAATCGAAGTCAATGTCGTCGTAGTCATTCCAGGCCCCGCCGATTTCCAGCGAGCCGCCAGCGAACAGGGGAATGGTGAAGGCGGATGACGCATTGTCCAGCCGGTACATGTAGATCAGTTGTCCCAGAGCGGCGTATTCGCCGGCAATCTGCCCGCGTTGATAGCCGGACAGATTCAGGAACCCGCCGAGCAGGAACCAGTTTTCAATGCCGATCTCCCCGGAGGTGCGTCCGGCCAGGCGCAGGCGCGGAATCACCGAATACTGGCCCCAGGTGTGGGCGTGAGCAAAATCAAGGCTCAGGGTCGAGAAGTTTTCATCCGCCCCGAACGCCGTCAGCGCCTGACGAAACGTCAAATTGCTCGAATAACCCGAAGTCGGGAAATTCAGATTATCCAGGGTGTCGGCCTGCCAGCGCAGTACATATCCGCTGTCGTTGAAATCGCCTTCTTGATCGGAAGGCTGGCCGATGCGCCGGTCATTTTTACCGCTGCTGTAATTCACCCCCAGCGTCAACCGTCCCCAACGCTCCAGATTGCGCCCGGCCTCCAGGCCGATCTGCCCGCGATGCACGCGAAACCCGACGCCTTGCCCATCCAGGTCGCTGAACAGATTCAGGTCATAGCGCTCGTAGCGCAGGTAGGGATCAATGAAATATTCCTGGTTGGCGTCCAGTGGCTGATAAAAGTCGGAAGTGAGCGCGATATTGCCGCCCAACTGGACGAAATTCCGCCATTGTCCGCCCAGGGAATTCAGCTCGGTCAGGGTATAGGCGGCGCTGATGTCAAATTCGGAATCACCCTTGAGATTGGCGCCGAGGAACAGACCGAATTGCAGAGTGTCGGTGCCGATGTCATTGGGCACGGTATCGACGACCAATCCGGTTTTGCCGTCTTCTTTGACCAAGGTGTAGGTGACGCGCTGGAAATTGCCCATGCCGTAAATCTCGTTCAGATTGCGGCTGAGTTTCTGCGCATCCAGGCGCTCGCCGGGCCGGATGCGCAACTGCTGTTCAATCACCTGATCAGATAAGCGCGTCTTATTGTTGATGCGGATAAAGTCAATCACCGGACGCTCTTCAGCGCCGGGCGCCGGCGGCAAGGCGGCCAGATAGGCTTGATACATCTCTGGAGTAACACTCAATCGACTCAGCGCGTTTTGTTTGCCTCGCGCTGCAAGTTCGCCGAACCGCACCGCCTCCGGAGAACGGTCAAAGCTGAGACTGGAAACATCCTGCAAGTCAGGGACAATCAGCACGTCCTTTTTTCCCAGGGTCTTGACCTGTTCCACCACATTGCGCACGGTCAAAATGGTGGTGAGCTGATTGGTCACCGACAGCACCGAATTCAGCTCACTGGCCGGGGCCAGCGGCGCACCGACATCCACAGCGATGATCACGTCCGGGCGGCACAGTTTCCGCGTCACATCAATCGGCAGGTTATTAGAGACTCCGCCATCCACCAGCAGTTTGTCATCCAGGCGCACCGGAACCAGAGCGCTGGGAATCGACATGCTGGCGCGCATCGCCAGGGCCAGCTCGCCGGAACCCAGCACCACCGGCTCGCCGGTCGCCAAGTCGGTCGCCACCGCCCGGTAGGGGATGCGCAGCTTGTCGAAATCGTGGACGCTGGCCACCGGCAGCGACAACTCTTCCAGCAAAAGCAAAAGATTCTGCCCTTCAAGCAAGCCCTTGGGCAGTTGCACGCCTTCCCGATTCAAACCGACGGTGGCGCTGAGTAACACCCGCTGTTCCTGCTTGGTGCGAAACGGTAAATCGGCGCGCGGCGGCCCATCGCGGAATACTTCCGGCCAGTTGATGCGCGCCAGGGTTTGCTCCATATCGTCAACGGTCATGCCGGAAGCGTAGAGTCCGCCAATGATCGACCCCATACTGGTGCCGGCGACGCAATCAATCGGAATGCGCATTTCTTCCAGCACCTTGAGGACGCCCACATGCGCGATGCCGCGCGCGCCGCCGCCGCCCAGCACCAGGCCGATACGCGGGTGTTCAGATTTATTCGACATCAGTCCACTCTTTCCCTGTTGCCGGCAATTATTACAATAGCTACAGGGGCGGGTTCCAACCCCTGCCCTGCGCGACGTTCCCAATCGACGTCACTTCTATTGTGCCGTGAATCCGATTATTGGCAATCATCCCATAGCGAATTACAATGCCGCACCATGGTTAGAATTGGAGTGGACTTAACCCCATAGTGAACGCGCGCCGCATTCTTTTCTGGCTGCTCAGCCCGCTCTGGCTCGCTCTGGCCGGTATCAGCCTCATGGTGGGCCTGGCCTTCGTCTCCGGCAACAACCCGGCGGGCATGCTGGTGGCGGAGCTGTTCGACGGCACGCCGGTCGAGCTGCAGCTGGCCACGCTCACCGTCCGGTTGCTGCTGCTGCCGTTCCAGTTCCTGTTCATCGGCCTGGTCATGGC
>JBDHRB010000263.1:0-4347 GCA_039807355.1 Candidatus Competibacteraceae bacterium | reverse complement strand
TTGCCCTCGGCGGTGACAATCGCCGCCACCCGCGAACGCCGCCCGGAGGGCAGCGCCACCACTTCATCGCCGGGATGGACGACGCCGGCAACCACCGTGCCGCAGAAGCCGCGAAAATCCAGATGCGGACGGTTCACATACTGTACCGGAAAGCGGAAATCACGCGGATTGAGGTCGGCGACGATTTCCACCGTCTCCAACAATTCGAGCAGGGTTGGCCCGTCATACCAGGGCATGGCCGGCGACGCCTGGGTGACGTTATCGCCGCGCAATGCGGAAACCGGGATGCAATGCACCTGGCGCACCCCCAGCTTGTCAACAAATTCCCGATATTCCTCGCTGATGCGGTTAAAGACGGCTTGATCGAATCCGACCAAATCCATCTTGTTCACTGCCAGCAACAAATGGCGAATGCCGAGCAGGGAAACGATGAAGCTATGCCGGCGGGTCTGCGCCTGCACGCCTTTACGCGCATCCACCAGCAAAATCGCCAGTTGCGCGGTCGAGGCCCCGGTCGCCATATTGCGCGTGTACTGCTCATGACCGGGCGTGTCGGCGATGATGAATTTGCGCTTCTCGGTGGAGAAATAGCGGTAAGCAACGTCAATGGTGATGCCCTGTTCGCGCTCCGCCTGCAAGCCGTCCACCAGCAGCGCCAGATCGAGTTCATCGCCGGTGGTGCCGTATTTGGTGGTGTCGCGGCGCACCGCCGCCAGTTGGTCTTCGTAAATCAGTTGCGCATCGTAGAGCAGCCGGCCAATCAGGGTGCTCTTGCCGTCATCCACGCTGCCGCAAGTGATAAAGCGCAACAAGTCCTTGCGCTCGTGGGTTTCCAGATAGGCCTGGATGTCGGATTCAATCAACGGGGAAGCGTGGGACATGTCAAAAATACCCTTGGCGTTTCTTCTCTTCCATCGACCCGGCGGCGTCATGGTCGATCAACCGCCCCTGACGTTCGGAATGCCGGGTCAGCAGCATTTCCTGAATGATCTCCGGCAAGGTGGTTGCGTGCGAGCGAATCGCCCCGGTCAGCGGATAACATCCCAGAGTGCGGAAGCGCACCGACTCCATTTGCGGCGTCTCGCCCGCAGCCAGCGGCATCCGCTCATCGTCCACCATAATCAGCGTCCCGTCGCGCTCCACCACTGGACGTTCCGCCGCGAAATACAGCGGGACAATCGGGATATTTTCCAGATAGATATATTGCCAGATGTCCAACTCGGTCCAGTTGGAGAGCGGAAACACCCGGATACTTTCGCCCTTGCGCACCCGACCGTTGTACAGGTTCCACAGTTCGGGACGCTGGTTCTTCGGGTCCCAGCGATGGTTGCGGTCGCGGAAGGAATAAACCCGCTCCTTGGCCCGCGAGCGTTCTTCATCGCGCCGGGCGCCGCCGAACGCCGCGTCAAAGCCGTATTGGTCCAGCGCCTGCTTGAGCGCCTGGGTTTTCATAATGTCGGTATGCGCCTGCGAACCGTGGGTAAAGGGATTGACGCCCTGGCGCACCCCGTCCAGGTTGACATGCACCAGCAGTTCCAGGCCCAGCCGCCGCGCCGTTTCATCGCGGAACCGGATCATCTCGCGGAACTTCCAGGTGGTGTCCACATGCAGCAGCGGGAATGGCGGCTTGCCGGGATAAAACGCCTTCAGCGCCAGATGCAGCATCACCGAAGAATCCTTGCCGATGGAGTAAAGCATCACCGGCTTTTCAAACTCGGCGGCCACCTCGCGGATGATGTAGATGCTCTCGGCTTCGAGTTGCTTGAGATGGGTCAGTTTATGCAGGTCCATGGGGTTCAACCGGCGGGATGCGGGATGCGGAAACACAACCGCCCCGCCGGTCGCATGGGGCAACAGCCGACCGACGGAGCGCATGAGGTGGCGGATTGTCCGGGGTTTGGCTCGCCAAGGTCAAGCGATCACCGGGCGCGAACCGTCCCGGCGCGAATCCAATCCGCCTTCAAGACGCCAAAGACCAATGATCCGGCGGCATGATCCGCACTGCGCCGCCCGACGCCGGGAGCTGGCAAGTCTTCGGCAAGCGCACATCCATGGCTATCGGCAGATGATCCGAATAGGCATGATCGAGAACGGTAACCCGCTCGACGGCGATCGAGGGCGACACCAGAATATGATCCAACTGCCGATCCGGCTGCCAACTGGGAAACGTATGCAACCCCGGCTCCGGCTCGCTCAATCCGGCGCTCTCCAGCAACACGGCCATTTCCGGGCTGTCCGACGGACAATTCAGATCGCCCATCAGGATCACATGGCGACAATCGCGCACCAAATCGGCGAGAAATTCAATCTGGCGCAACCGCCCGCGCCGGCCCAGCGCCATGTGCAGGATCAGCACATGCAGGGCGTCAGCGCCGGCGCCAAACCGGACTTGCAAGACGCCGCGTCCAGGAATCAGCCCCGGCAACTTATGCTCCATGATCGCATCCGGGCGAATGCGGCTGAGTAAGGCATTGCCGTGCTGCGAAATCATCCCAATCTTGCGATTGGATTGATCGAAAACATGCTCGAACCGGGCGTAATCGGCCAGATATTTGACTTGATTGACAAAACCGCTGCGTAGACTGCCAGCGTCCACTTCCTGCAAACCGACCAGATCATAGTCGGCCAAAATCCGGGCGATGCCGTCGAGATTGACCATCCGCGACGGCACCGGCACCAGGTGCCGCCAGCCGCGTGTCAAATATTGCGAATAGGTGTGCGTACTCAACCCACTCTGGATGTTGTAACTGAGCAGCCGCAAGCGCTGCGGCTCAAATTGAGCGTCGCCCATGCGGATTTAGCCTTGCGGTGCGATTTCTCTGGCGATCAGAAAATCGACCACATCAAAGACACGCGGTGAGCGCACTTCATATTGGCCGTTGACGATCACCGCCGGCACCCCGCGCACGCCGTAGCGTTGCGCCAGTTGATTGCCGCGCCGCAACTGGGTTTCCGTCTGGAATGAGGCGTAGGCCTTGCGAAAGGCTTCCTGATCGACGCCATGCTCGGCGACGAACGCCGCCAAGTCATCGACATTGTTCAGCTTGCGCCGCTGGTGAAAGGCGTCGAACAGCGGTTGATGCAGCTTGTCCAGCACGCCCAGGGATTCGGCGGCGTAATAAGCGCGAGCGCCCGGCTCCCAATTGGCGCCGAACGCAACCGGAATCCGCGTGAACGTTACCTGCGCCGGTTTACGCTTCAGCCATTCTTGAGTGAGCGGCTCCAGATCGTAGCAATGCGGGCAGCCATACCAGAACATTTCCACCACCTCGACCTGACCCGGAGCCGCCGGCGGCGTCGGCGTGGACAGGCGCACATAGTCCTTGCCTTCCTGGAATAGCACCGGCGGCGAATCAGCGGCTTTCGCCGCCAGCGGTAATACGCAAGCCAGTATCAGTAGCAGCAGGTCACGAATCGAACGAGGCATGGGCGGACTCCATGAGGTCATGAACGGAAATCAGCGGGGCTGCGTCTACAAGGAACCGTAGGAATGCAGGCCGGACAGGAACATGTTGACGCCGAGAAAGGCGAACAGCGTCACAAACAGGCCGATGATCGCCCACCAGGCCATCGGTGCGCCGCGCCAGCCCTTGGTCATGCGCAGATGCAGCCAGGCGGCGTAATTCAGCCAGACGATCAGCGCCCAGGTTTCCTTGGGATCCCAGGACCAGTAGCCGCCCCAGGCTTCGGCGGCCCACAGTGCGCCGAGGATAGTCGCCAGAGTGAAGGCGGCGAACCCCAGGGCAATCGCCTTGTACATAACATCGTCGAGCAAATCCAGCGTCGGCAGGGCCTGGGCCAGCCGACCGTGCGGATGACGCGCTTCTACACTGGCGCGCAGCAAATAGGCCATGCCCAGCATCGCCGCCAGGGCGAATGCGCCATAACCGATGAAGTTAGCCGGAACGTGAATTTTCATCCAGTAGCTTTGCAGCGCCGGAATCAGCGGTTGAATATGATGCGCCTCCCGGTCAAAGGTGTACCACAGCAGAAAACCCACCGCGCCGCTGATGACCAGCAGCGCAAAGCCGCCCATGGAGCGGGTGCGGTGCCGGTCTTCATAGAACAGATAGAGCAAGGCGGTAATCAGCGCGAACAGAATGAACACTTCATACAGATTGCTCACCGGAATATGACCGATGTCCGCGCCCAGCAGATAGGACTCGCGCCAGCGCACCAGCAGGCCGGCGGTTCCCATCACCGTCGCGCTCCAGGTCAACGCGGTGGCGGTTTTGCCGACGAACTCGGAACGGGCGAACAGCGCGGCGAAATAAGTCGGCGTGGCCAGTACATAGAGGACGCTCATCCACATAAACGCCGCTTGACTTTCCAGGAAATATTTCAGCC
>JBDHRB010000262.1:0-4347 GCA_039807355.1 Candidatus Competibacteraceae bacterium | reverse complement strand
GAAGCCCCCACCTGCGAACGGCTGACCCCATACGACTTTGAGGAAGTCACGCGCGAAGAGTACGAAAACACCGTGCTCGATCTGCGCTACGAAGACGGCGAATGGCAACAGTAGGCGAACCATTCACCGCGCCAGGGAGGGCGCTACCGTTCGGGTTTACCCGCCCGGAGCGAGTCGATCACCGTGCGCACCACCGTCCGATTGGAGGAGGACAATGACTGGAACGCTTGCGCCATGAGCAGGCTTTCCTCGTCCAGACCGAGCGGGTTTTGCTTCTGGGATCGCGTAGTTTCGCCCGGTCTGGGACTCGTGCCGTAAAGCAGCCATTCCGTGGTTACCCCTAGCGCCCGGGCCACCCGCACTAGGTTATCCCCATCGAGCATCTTGTTTTCGCCCGTTTCCCACTGGGTTACGGCCGGGCGCGACACCTCCACTGCATCAGCCAACTGCTGTTGCGTCATCTTGGGTTTGTGCGCGAGCCGCGCCTGCTTGATTCGCTGTCCGATACTCATGAGAGGTCACCTCAGCGCCGAGAGCCAGGGAGTGAATGTTATTAAAATCCACCAAAAAGATAATTACAATTACCTTTTTTGTCGACTAGCCGGGGCGGCGACGCAAGGCCGAGGCGGGCCGTGAGGGGCGGCGCGCTACGCGCCCCGCCAGTACGATTCGATCAGTGCGTGCGCTCGCGTGGCGCGGCCCGATCAGGACACCCCTCGATAGCGTCGATGAGGGAAGCGACCCGGTACGCCACATCCAGCGCCGTTGCTTCCCCCGACAGCAGGTGATCGCACAGGGCGCGCAGGACCTTCGGCAGGTTGCCGAGCAGAACCTCAGCCGCAGGGTATTCCTCACCCTCGCGGTGACTGCGCACCATCGCGATCAGCCGGTCGGTGGTGGCGCTTTCCGGGTCGAGGTCGTCGAGGGTCGGGCGGGGCGGGGCGGGGTAGGTCGTCATTGGAGATCGGCTGAAAACACCACTTGCGGCGCCAGTGCCTGGTCCTCGGCGCTTAATTGCGCCCAAACATCGGCGACCGTCGCCAGCGCATCGGGATGACCCTGGGCGGCGGCCCGCGCCAGCCAGGCATAGGCGGCGAGCCAGTCCTGGGGCACGCCATCGCCGGCGTGGTACAACACCCCCAGGCTGGTTTGGGCCAGCGGGTAGCCCTGACGGGCGGACTCCCGCAGCCAGCGCAGCATGACGGTCGGGTCGTCATCACCCCGGTGGTGGTCGGCCAGCGCAAATTGGGCGGCGGCATCGCCGGCCTCGGCCCGTTGCTGGATTTCAGGCGACAGGGGCGCAGGAACGGGCGTGTAGTCGTCCTCCCGATCCGCGCAGGCGGCGAGGGTGAGGGCCAGCAGCAGGAGAATAGCGAGGCGACGGGGATTCAATGCACGCTCCGGGCTTCGACCCGCGCATTCTCGATGTGGTCGATCAGCGCCGCCACGGCGTAGGCCACATCGCTGGCGGTCATCTTGCCGCCCAAAATAACATCGGCCAGGGCGCGCAACCGCTCGGGCAGGCGGGCGAGCAACTGTTCCCCCGTTTCGTAGGGGATGCCCTGATGGTTCGCGTGGGCGGCGGCGACCAGTTCCTCGGTGGTAACGGCGGGTTCCGGGGCGTGGGATGCGCCAGTGTGGTAGGGAGGGGGATCTTCCATATCTCGATTTTAGCGGCTTTGGGTTGACCTTGAGGAAATCCGATTCTACGATGAATCGTGAAATTACAAATACGGAAATAAGATGATCCTGGCGTTCCTCAACCAGAAGGGCGGCGTGGGCAAAACGACCCTGGCCGTGCATGTCGCGGCGGCGCTGGCCCGCAACGGCGCGCGGGTGCTGCTGATCGACGCCGACCCGCAGGGGAGCGCCCTCGACTGGGCGACCTGTCGGACGGCGGACCCGCTGTTTCCGGTGATCGGCTTTCCCAAGCCGAAGCTACACAAGGAAGTCCCAGCCCATATCCCGCATTACGAGTACATCCTCATCGACGGCCCGCCACGGGTGAACGAGCTGGCCCGGTCGGCGATCATGGCGGCGGATCTGGTGGTCATCCCCGTCCAACCCTCGCCCTACGATGTGTGGGCGGCCAAGGACATCGTGGACTTGATCCACGAGGCGACCACCTACCGGGAAAACATCAAAAGCGTATTTGTAATCAATCGTAGAATCGTCAATACGGCGATTGGCCGGGACGTGGCCGAGGCCCTCGCGGGCTACGACATCCCGGTGCTGGCAACGCACATCGGGCAGCGAGTCGCCTTTGCCGAAAGCGCGGCGAGCGGCAGCACGGTGCTGGAAGACGATCCCGCCAGTCTGGCGAGCAAGGAAATCCTGGCCCTGGCCGAGGAACTGCTGGGGCGAATGACGAAGTAGCGAGGCGGCATGAACAAGAAAGTATCCTTCGGCGTCAAGCCGGGCGCGGCGCGGCCGGACACCGCCCAGGCCGATGACTGGGTGAACCGCCGCGACCTGGAAGCCATGAAGCGGCTGACCATCGACGTGCCGGCCAGCCTGCACGCCCGGATCAAGAGCCAGTGCGCTATCCGGGGCGTGAAGATGGCGGACGAGGTCCGGGAGTTGCTGGTAAAGCACTTTCAATCATCGTAGATACGATTATCAGTAAAATCGTATTTCAGCAAAACACCCAATACGGGACGGTGACCTCCATCTACCTGGAACGGCGCGAGCCGGCCCGGAACATCCAGCGGTTCTATGCCATCACCGTGACCCGGACCCCGTTCGGCACGTGGGCGCTGGTCCGGGAGTGGGGCCGGATCGGGCATCCCGGCACGGTGCGGGAGACGTGGTTTGATACCGAAAACGCCGCTATCGAGGCGGGCGCGCAGGTCCAGCAGCGGAAGGAAAAGCGCGGCTATCGAGTGCGGACGGGTAACGGGGCTTGTAAAAATAACGACCAATCAAACAACAATCCGGCCCAATGACCAATCATCTTTACTACGGCGATAACCTCCAAGTCCTTCGCGAGCACATCGCGACCGAGAGCGTGGACCTCATCTACCTCGATCCGCCGTTCAACAGCCAGGCTACCTACAACGTGCTGTTTCGTTCGCCGAAGGGCGAGCAGTCACAGGCGCAGATTGAGGCGTTCGAGGATACCTGGCACTGGAACGACAGCGCTGAACAGGCATTCGATGAGGTGATGACCAGCGGCAACACCGATGCCGCCGAACTGCTGCGGGCGCTGCGGACGTTGCTACGCGAGAACGACCTGATGGCGTACCTGACCATGATGGCGGTGCGGTTGCTGGAACTGCATCGGGTTCTAAAACCGACCGGGAGTTTATATCTGCATTGTGACCCAACAGCAAGCCATTACTTGAAAATTATATTAGATGCGATATTTTTGAGTAGTAATTTTTCAAATGAAATTACTTGGCGGCGCACCACAACAAAAAGTGACTATAAACAGGGCGCAGTGAATTGGCCACGAGTGCATGATATTCTTTTGATGTATTACAAAAACTACAATCTAGCGAAGTCAGGAAAACGGTTTAATCAGCCCTTCTCTCCTTATGATCAGAAATATCTGGATGATTTTTATCGGTATAGAGATGCAGATGGCCGACGTTATCGTCTTGATAATTTAGCAGCACCAGGACGTGGAATGCGTGGACATCCGCAGTTTGAGTTTTTAGGAGTGACTCGTTATTGGCGCTATAACCACGAAAAAATGCAGGACCTCTACGAACAAGGCCGAATTGTTCAAACTAAGCCCGGAAGTGTTCCAGCTTACAAGCGTTATCTCGATGAAATGCCAGGGGTTGCGATTGCCGATGTATGGGAAGACATTATCGCAGTACAAGGCGGCTCTAACGAGTTTCTTGGCTATCCCACGCAAAAGCCTCTCGCCCTGCTAGAGCGAATCATCCAGGCCAGTAGCAACGATGGTGATACCATACTCGATCCATTTTGTGGTTGCGGCACAGCGGTTCACACTGCGCAGAAGCTAGGCCGTCAATGGGTAGGTATCGACATCACCCACCTGGCCATCAGCCTGATCGAGAAGCGCCTGAACGACGCTTTCCCCGGCATCCAGTACGAGGTTCACGGTACGCCCAAGGACCTGGCCGGCGCCCGCGACTTGGCCGAACGCGACAAGTATCAATTCCAGTGGTGGGCCGTGTCGCTGGTCAATGCCGTGCCCTACGGCGGCAAGAAGAAGGGCGCGGATACCGGTATCGACGGGATCATCTACTTCAAGCCGGACGGCAAGACCACCGAGAAAGCCATCGTTTCGGTCAAGGGCGGGGCCAACGTGGGCGTGGCGATGGTCAAGGACCTCATCGCCACCGTGGACCGGGAAAAGGCTAAAATCGGCGTCTT
>JBDHRB010000261.1:0-4372 GCA_039807355.1 Candidatus Competibacteraceae bacterium | reverse complement strand
ATTTTGAATGGTGCTGGTGGTGGGACTCGAACCCACAAGCCCGGTAAAGGGCGCAAGATTTTAAGTCTTGTGTGTATACCATTCCACCACACCAGCATGGAAAGGATCGGTTTTGTGGAGAAAAATCCGCCTTAGAATAGTCGAAAAACGCCCGCTGCGCTAGCTGGCGCATCTCTCCCGCTGAGGAAACTGTCATGCTGATCGACTACGACCTGCCGCTCTGGCGTCCGCCTTCCGAAGCGAACAGTCTGATTCTGCAAGCGACGCTGGGATGCAGCTTCAACCGTTGCAGCTTCTGCGCGATGTACCGCGCCAAAACCTTCGCCATCCGGCCCTTGGCGCAAGTTCAGGCCGAGATGGAAACCGCCGCGTACGCCTGTCCGGGAACGCGCCGGGTGTTTCTGGCCGATGGCGACGCGCTGGCCGCCCCGACCGATCATCTGCTCGTCCTTCTGGCAAATCTGCGCGCCGCCTTTCCCCACTTGGAGCGAGTTTCCAGTTACGCCCTGCCCGCCAATCTGCTCAAGAAGTCGGTGGAGGAATTGGCGCAACTTCGGGAAAACGGCCTGACCCTGCTCTACTATGGAATTGAAACCGGCTCGGCGGAGCTGCTCAAGCGCATCACCAAGGGCGCGACCCCAGAAGCGATGATCGCCGGCTTGGCCAAAGCCAAACAGGCTGGATTGCGCATCTCCGCCACGGTGATTCTCGGCTTGGGCGGTCAAACCCGCTGGCAAGAACATATCGACGCCACCGCCGAATTGGTCAATCAAGTCGAACTCGACTATCTGTCCACCCTGCAACTGATGCTGGAGCCGACCATCTACGCCGAATTTCACCGCAAGTTCCGCGAACCCTTCCAGGAACAGGATGATCTGGCGCTGCTGGCGGAACAGGCCCGGTTACTTGAACGGCTCAATCCGCCGGCACCGCTGACGTTCCGCTCCAATCACGCCTCCAACGCTTTGGCGCTGGCCGGCGAACTGCCCAAAGACCGGGAACGGCTGCTGGCGCAGTTGGCGCTGGCTCAGGCCGGGGCGCTGCGGCTGCGTCCGGAATGGTTGCGCGGCTATTAAGCGCAGCCGGACATGACGTTCACAGCGAAAACCTCGCGCCCATTGACGCAGGCGCTGTTGCGCAGAGTCATCATCGGTTATTTGCTCTTCGCCCTGAGCGTGATGGGTCTGCAACTGTATGTCGAATACCGCCATGCCCGGCAGGAAACCCTTCGCTCTCTGAATGCGCTGGCCCGCGCTTTTACTCCAGGCGCGGCGCTGGCGTTGCGGAATCATCAGGAAGACCTGCTGCAATCCCTGACCCAGGGCATCGGCGCCCATGAACTGGTCGAAGCCGTCGGCATCCGCGATATTCATGGACGCATCAACGCTAGCTGGCGCGCTTCCGGCAATGCGGTCGCCGCTTCTGACCTGATGGTGCAACAAAAGATTTATCACCGTTTTCAAGACGATCATGAGGAGCTGCTGGGGGTCCTGACTATCACCTCCAATACCGGTCGGGCCTTTGCCGGCCTAGGGGAGAACGCCCGCTCCGCCAGCCTGGCTATCGCGGCGCAACTGCTGTTTCTGGCGGGAATGCTGGCGGCGCTGGCGCAGCGCCTGGTGGTGAAGCCGTTGCAGCGATTTTCCGGGCAAATCGGCCAAGCGGCGGCGCAGGATCAAGCGCAACCCATCGACCTGGGTCCGCTCGAAGTTGCTGAAATCGCCGCTGTGCAACAACGTTTCAACCAACTGTTGCGCCAGATCGCCGAACGCCATGCGCTGATCAGCGCCGCCAACGCCGCGCTGGAACAGCGGATTGTCGAACGCACCCGCAATCTGGATCAGCGCAACCACGAACTGGCCCGCGAGCATCAGTTCACCCTGGCGCTGGTGCGCTCGATTCCTGGCCTGGTCTGCATTCTCGACGAGACCGGGCATGTCCTGATCGCCAATCATGCCGCTGAAACGCTGATCGGCTGTCCGGGCCTCGCGCTGACCGGGCAACACTGGTCATCGCTGCCGACGCTGGCAGTGACCGATCATCCGCTGCGCAAGCTGTTTGAGCAGGTTTATCTTTCCGGAACCGCTACCGCGCAAGCCCGCTTTGCCCATGACGCCGGACAACAACGCGCCTATCAATTTGAAGCCCTGTGGGTGGGAAACGATGCGGACGCCCGGATCATCGTGGTCGGCGTCGATATTACCGAACAGTATCAGCACACGCTGCGTCTGCAACATCAGGCGTTTCATGACCGGCTCACCGGCCTGCCCAATCGCGCATTGTTCCTGGAGCGTCTGGAACAAACCCTGCGCACCGCCGCCCGCCGCAACAGTTCTTTTGCCGTGGCGTTCATTGATCTCGACCGGTTTAAACCGATCAACGACTCGGCGGGCCATGACGCCGGGGATGCGGTGCTGTGTGAGATTGCCAGCCGCTTGCGCCGCTGCGTGCGCGAGAATGACACGGTGGCCCGCCAAGGCGGCGATGAATTCGTGCTGTTGCTTCTGGACAGCACTGAACAAGGCTTGCGGCGGGTCGCCGAGGCGGTACTGAAAACGGTCGTCCAGCCGATTTATTGGCAAGACGCGGTATTTACCGTCAGCGCTAGCCTGGGCTTCGCAGTGTTCCCCGAAGACGGCGCAAGCCTTGAGGAATTACTCAGCGCCGCTGACACTTCCATGTACCGGGCCAAGCAGGCCGGGCGAAATCAAGCGCACTTGGGAAGAAATCGACAGGCGGATGCGCCCGCTCGATAGGCGTCAGGCCGCCATGGCGGTTTTGCGGCTCTGGCGAATCGCCGCGACGCCAACCCCGCTCCCTACCCGGCTACGACTTGATCGCGCAAGTAGACGGGCAATGCCTGTTCCGCTGCGACCCATAGATCGCGCCGGGCCGGCTGCGCCGCCAGCCGGGCGCAGTCGCTGGCGCGGGGATAGCGTTCGCCCAGCCAGCCGTTCACTGTCAACCGTTGCGCCAAGGCTTCGGCGTAGGCGCTCCAGCCGCTGCCGATGCCAAACCAGTCACCGCACCGCGCCGTAGCTAGAACCGGCGCACAGACTCGCTCTTCGTCCACCAGGGTCACGCTGTCTGCGGACGCTGCCCAGGTTGCCCAATACACTTCGCCCATTCGAGCGTCGAGGGCGGTTGCAATGCGCGTCTGGCCGGTTTCCCGCGCTGCGCCCAGCGCCAATGCCGCCAGGGTGGACACTGGAGCCACGGGTAAATCGGCGGCGAACGCCAGGCCCTGAGCAACGCTAATGGCGATGCGCACCCCGGTGAATGCGCCCGGCCCGCGTCCGACGGCAATCCCGTCCAGTTGCTGGAGGGTGACGCCGGCTTCAGCCAATACCGCTTCAACCATCGGCACAATCAGTGCGGCATGGCGGCGCGGCGCGATTTCGTAGCGCTCCACGATTGCGCCATCTACCCAAACCGCAGCGGAACAAGCCTCAGTTGCGGTTTCCAGCGCCAGCAGCTTCATAGCGGCTTCAGGAATCGGTGGCCGGACGCACTGGCCGTTTCCGTTCCCTGCGCTCGGCGCTCCGCTCCCGGTCGCCGGCGGACCGCTCGGTGCGCGGTCGCGCTGGCCGCTTCCGTTCCGGTTCGGCCCCATCCAGACGACTGATGTTCAACATCTGCTGCCGCACCCGCACCCGTTTCAGATGCTGGAAAATTTCCGGCGGCATCCCGTCCGGCAAATCGACAGTGCTGTAATGGTCGTGAATTTCAATCCGACCAATGTAGCGACCCTCGATCCCGGCTTCATTGGCAATCGCGCCCATGATGTTTTGCGGGGTTGCGCCGTGTTCGCGGCCCACCTCAATCCGGTAGCGGGTTTTATTGAAATTGCCCGAATCCCGCGCCGCGTCTCGCGCTGGCCGTTCGCCGCTCCGCGCAAAATGCCCCTCGCGTTCGGTCCGCGCCGGGGTGCGCTCCCGATCCCAATCCCGACTCCGTTCCCGCTCCCGTTCGGCATCCTTGGGAATGGTGTCTTCAAATTGCAGTGGTCGGTCGCGCTGCGCCAGATAGGCCAGCGCGGCGGCGATGTCTTGCGGGCTGGTTTCCTGTTCCTGTTCGATCTCGGCGACCACTTGCTGAAAGAACGCCAAATCCTGCGCGGCCAGGGTCTCGCTAACCTGCTGCTTGAACTGCGCCAGGCGGTGACCGGTAATCGCTTCCTGGGTGGGCAGCGGCATCCGTTCGACCGGCTGGCGGGTCACCTTCTCGATGGTGCGCAACATGCGCAATTCGCGGGGGGCGACGAACAAAATCGCATCGCCGGCCCGTCCGGCCCGTCCGGTGCGGCCAATCCGGTGAATATAAGCTTCGGGATCGTAGGGAATATCGTAATTGACCACATGGCTGATCCGCT
>JBDHRB010000260.1:0-4377 GCA_039807355.1 Candidatus Competibacteraceae bacterium | reverse complement strand
GGTCGCCGCAGTGGACGCTCCGGCAGTGCGCCGGATGTTGCCCTACGTTTGATGCGCCCGAACTGGAGAACCTGAGTCATGTCACGAGTGAAACGCGGCGTTACCGCCCACGCCCGCCATAAAAAAGTCCTGGATCAAGCCAAAGGCTATTACGGCGCCCGCAGCAAGGTCTACCGGGTCGCCAAGCAGGCGGTAATCAAGGCCGGTCAGTACGCGTATCGCGACCGCCGTCAGAAAAAGCGCGAATTCCGTGCGCTGTGGATCGTCCGCATCAACGCCGGCGCCCATGAAAATGGCCTGTCCTACAGCCGGTTGATCAACGGCCTGAAGAAAGCCGCCATCGAAGTCGACCGCAAGGTGCTGGCCGATCTGGCGGTGTTCGACAAGCCGGCTTTCGCCGAACTGGCCAACCGCGCCAAGGCCGCCCTCGGCAGCGCCTGAACACTGCCGCAGCGTACAGCAGGGAAAGGGCGCGATCCTTTCCCTTTTTTTATTCACCCTCCAGGAGACCCGCCCGCGTGGACGCATTGCCCGACTTGTTGCAAACCGCCCAGGCCGCCATCGCCGGAGCCGACCATCTTGCCGCGCTCGATCAGGCGCGTGTCCATTATCTGGGCAAGAAAGGTCTGTTGACCGAGCGTTTGAAAGCTCTGGGTCAACTGCCCCCGGAACAACGGCGTCAAGCCGGCCAGGCGATCAACGACGCCAAGCAGGCCCTGGAAACCGCCCTCGCCGCCCGCAAGATCGCTCTGGAAGCGGCGGCGCTGGATGCGCGTCTGGCCAGCGAAGCCATTGATGTCACCCTGCCGGGGCGCGGTCAGCAGCCCGGCGGCTACCATCCGGTCAGTCGCACCCTGGCGCGTATTGAGGCGCTGTTCGCCCGCATCGGCTTCACGGTCGCCGAAGGCCCGGAAGTCGAGGACGATTTCCGCAATTTCGAGGCGCTCAACATTCCGCCGCACCATCCGGCGCGGGCGATGCATGACACTTTCTATTTCGATGCGCATACCCTGCTGCGCACCCACACCTCGCCGGTGCAGATTCGGGTGATGGAGCAGCAAGCGCCGCCGATCCGCATCATCGCCCCCGGTCGGGTTTACCGCTGCGATTCCGACGTGACCCACAGCCCGATGTTTCATCAGGTCGAAGGTCTGCTGGTCGATGAAGCGGTCAGCTTCGCCGACTTGAAAGGCGTACTCGATGACTTTCTGCGCGCCTTTTTCGAGCGCGATCTGGCGGTGCGTTTCCGTCCCTCCTATTTCCCGTTCACCGAACCGTCGGCGGAAGTGGACATCCAGTGCGTAATCTGCGGCGGCGACGGCTGCCGGGTGTGCAAGCACAGCGGCTGGCTGGAAGTGCTGGGCTGCGGGATGGTGCATCCGGCGGTGTTTGAAAAAGTCGGCATCGACAGCGAACGCTACACCGGCTACGCCTTTGGCATGGGCGTCGAGCGCCTGACCATGCTGCGCTACGGCGTCAATGACCTGCGCCTGTTCTTCGACAACGATCTGCGCTTTCTCCGGCAGTTTCAGTAAGGCGAATTCCCATGAAAGTCAGCGAACAATGGCTGCGGGACTGGGTTGATCTCCCGCTCTCCGGCAACACACTGGCCGCGCAACTGACTATGGCCGGTCTGGAAGTGGATCATGTCGAGCCAGCAGCCCCGCCTTTTGAAAAGGTCGTAGTCGGGGCAGTGATCGCTTTGGCTCAACACCCCGACGCCGACCGGCTGCGCGTGGCGACCGTGGATGTCGGTCAAGCGGAGCCGCTGCGCATTGTCTGCGGCGCGCCGAATGTGGCGGTGGGGATGCGCGCCCCGACCGCGCTGATCGGCGCGACCCTGCCCGGCGGCTTGACCATCAAGAAATCCAAACTGCGCGGCGTCGAATCGCAGGGCATGTTGTGTTCTGCCAAGGAGCTGGGTCTGGCGGAAAATTCCGACGGGTTATTACCCCTGCCCGCCGACAGCCGGCCCGGCCAGAACGTGCGCGAATTGCTGGCGCTGGACGATGCGATTCTCGACATCGAGCTGACTCCGAATCGCGGCGACTGTCTGGGCATGGAAGGCGTGGCCCGCGAAGTGGCGGCGCTGAATCGTTGCGAATTTCGCCCCCGGCCCGCCGATGCGGTTCCGGCCACCCTCGACGACGTATTTCCGGTGGCGCTGCTCGATCCCGCCGACTGCCCGCGCTATGTCGGGCGGGTGATTCGCGGGGTCAACCCCGCTGCGGAAACGCCGCTGTGGATGAAAGAGCGGCTGCGCCGGGCCGGCCTGCGCAGTCTGGGGCCGCTGGTGGACGTGACCAACTATGTGATGCTGGAACTCGGCCAGCCGCTGCACGCCTTCGATCTGGGTCGGCTGACCGGCGGCATTGAAGTGCGCCGCGCCCGGTCCGGCGAGCGGCTGGAGTTGCTCAACGGCGCGGTCGTCGAACCGGATGCGGAAACCTTGCTGATCGCCGACCAACAAAGTCCGCTGGCGCTGGCCGGAATCATGGGCGGCGAGATCAGTTCCTGCACCGACGCCACCCGCGATGTGTTTCTGGAAAGCGCCTTTTTCGCCCCGGCCAGCATCGCTGGCCGCGCCCGCCGCTACGGTTTGCAGACCGATTCCTCGTATCGCTTCGAGCGCGGGGTTGATCCGCAGTTACAACGCCGCGCCGCCGAACGGGCGACCCGCTTGCTGATCGACATGGCCGGCGGCCAGCCGGGGCCGATCATCGAAGCGGTCTCCCCGGAACATCTGCCGGCGGAACCGGCGATTTGCCTGCGCCCGGAACGACTGCACAAGCTGCTCGGCATGACCATCCCATCCGCCCAGGTTGAAGATATTCTGCGCCGTCTGGGCATGGCGGTGTCGATTGAAGTGAATCATTGGCTGGTGGTGCCGCCCAGCAGTCGTTTCGACATCGCCCTGGAAGTCGATTTGATCGAAGAGATCATCCGCGTTTATGGCTATGACCGGGCGCCGAGCAATCAACCGCTGACCCGGCTGGAGATGCCAGCGCAACCGGAAGGCCAGGTCAAATTGGCGCGGCTTCGGGAAACCCTGGCGCAGCGCGGTTTTCAGGAAGCGATCACCTACAGTTTCGTCGATCCGGCGTTCCAGCGGCGGCTCGATCCACAACGCCAGCCGCTGGCGCTGGCCAATCCGATTGCCGCTGACCTGGCGGTGATGCGCACCAGTCTGTGGCCGGGTTTGCTCAAGGCGCTGATCCATAATCAGAAGCGCCAACAAACCCGGGTGCGTCTGTTTGAACACGGTCTGACCTTCATCCCGGAAGGCGACGCCTTGCGTCAGGACGCCTATCTCGGCGGCGTCATGGCCGGATTGGCGCTGCCGGAACAATGGGGCGTTCCAGCGCGACCGGCGGATTTTTTCGATCTCAAGGCCGATGTCGAGGCGCTGCTGGCGCTCACCGGCGAACCGGAAGCGTTCGCCTTTGTCGCCGCCGCTCATCCGGCGCTGCATCCCGGCCAGAGCGCCCGCCTTGAACGGGCCGGTTCGCCGGTCGGCTGGCTGGGAACCCTGCATCCCCGGCTGGCGCGGGAGCTGGAGGTAGAAGGCGACGCCTTTCTGTTTGAAGTGCGGCTGGCCGGTCTGCTGCCGGCGCGGTTGCCGGCGTTCGCCGAATTGTCCCGCTTCCCGGCCAGTCGGCGCGACCTGGCGATTGTGGTCGATGAAGGGGTAACCGCCCAGGCGGTGCAGGAGGCGATTCGCCAGCGCGGCGGCGCTTTGCTGCGCGAAGTCTGGCTGTTTGATGTCTATCGCGGCAAGGGCATCGCCGAAGGGCGGAAAAGTTTGGCTTTTGGGTTGAATTTACAGGATTTTTCGCGCAATCTTACCGATCATGTAGTTGAGGAAGCCATGTCCGGCATTTTGGCGGGACTGGCGGAACAGTTTGGCGCAACGCTTAGGATTTAGAGCAATGGCACTGACAAAAGCCGATATGGCGGAACGATTGTTTGAGGAACTCGGCATCAACAAGCGCGAGACCAAGGAGCTGGTGGAACTTTTCTTTGAAGAAATTCGCGGCGCTCTGGAACGGGGTTATCAGGTCAAATTATCCGGGTTTGGCAATTTTGACCTGCGCGACAAAAACCAGCGTCCGGGGCGCAATCCGAAAACCGGCGAAGAAATTCCTATCACGGCGCGGCGGGTAGTGACTTTCCGCCCGGGGCAGAAGCTCAAGGCCCGGGTAGACCGGTTCAAGGGCGATGCGTAATTGGCTAACCCTTGGCAAGCCTGGCGGATTGCATTAGAATCCGCCCTCTTCCCGACAGCGATCTCTTCCGCTGTCCATCACGGGGCGTAGCGCAGCCTGGTAGCGCACCTGCATGGGGTGCAGGTGGTCGGAGGTTCAAATCCTCTCGCCC
>JBDHRB010000259.1:0-4382 GCA_039807355.1 Candidatus Competibacteraceae bacterium | reverse complement strand
CGCTTCCATCCGTGACCAGGGTTTGGCGTTCACCGAGGAAAAGATGGAAGTCAGCATTGATCGCATTCAGGGCAAGGCCAAGGATGGCGGGTTGCGGCGAATTGAGCGGGTTCCCGCTGGGGCGCGCTTTGAACTGGATATGGTTTTCAAGGTGTTCGATTGGGATGGCGACGGCGGTAAAACCGACCGGAATTGTCTGAACCGGGTGCTGGAAGGGCTGAAATTGCTGGAGCGGGATGCGCTGGGTGGTTCCGGCTCGCGTGGCTATGGCCGGGTGCGGGTGGAGAACCTCAAGGTGGACCAGCGAGACGTACAGCCTGGTTTCGACGCCATCGTCCGCTTCGATCCCGAACAACCGGCGGCGCTGGCGGGAGTCTGACCATGCCCGCCTACCGGATTCGCCTGCGCCTGCACGGGCCACTGGCTACGCCGCTACATTCCGGCACGCTGTTCGGCCATCTGTGCTGGGCCAAGCGGCTGCGTGATGGGGAGGCCGTGTTGGTGGCTTGGCTGGCGGCGCTGCCAGAAGCGCCGCTTTTACTTTCTGACGCCCTGCCGCATGACCGCTTACCGCGTCCGTTGTTGCAACCCGGCGACCGCCCGGAGTTGGCGAAGGGCGAATCGCGCCGGAATTTTCTGCAACGCTTGCAGCAGGACAAGAAACTGCGCAAAACCGCCTTCATTCCGGTGGCGGATTTTCTGGAATTGCGCGCCAGCCTGAACGAAGCCCGGCTGCTGGCCCGGTTGCGTCAGCGGGCGGCAGAACAGGAACGCGCCCAACCGCGCTGGCGCTCCCATCTCTTGACCCTGACCGTGCGCCAAGCCCACAACAGCATCGACCGCTTGACCGGAACAACGCCGGAAGCAGGCGGGCTGTATTTCATGGATGAGGAATGGCGACGGGACGAAGCAGCAGAGATGGACATATACGCAGCGGGGGAGATCAGCGGCGGGGAATTGCAGACGTTGTTCGATCTGGTCGGCGAGTTCGGCTTTGGCCGCGACGCCAATTTAGGACGAGGGCGGTTTACGGCGACTGTAGAACCCGCCGACCCGCGCCTGTTCGCCCATGACGGCAATCGCCAGTTGAGTCTGTCGCATGGCGTGGTGACCGCCAACATGGCCGCGCCGTTCTACAAGCTGCATACCCATTACGGCAAGCTGGGCGGGCTGTACGCGAGTGGGGAACGCTCGCCATTCAAATATCCGCTGTTGTTGACCCGACCGGGCGCGACCTTCAGCCCCGCCGACGCCGGGCCGTTTGGAGCGCTGCTGGCTGGCGTGCATCCCCATCATCCCGAAATCCGCCAGAACGCCTGGCATCTCTCCCTGCCGTTTACCGCCGCTTGAGGAATGTCGTGATGACTGTGTATCGTTTTCGCGCTACGCCGCTGACCCCCATTCATGTCGGCGATGGCAATGTCCTGGCCCCGGAGGATTATCTGATCGAGGGCGACCATCTGATTCAGTTCAATCGGGCCGCAACGTTGCGCGATATGAAACCGGAAACCCGGCGGCAACTGGAGGAACGGCTTGAGCGCAATGACTTCCAGGCCGCTCAGGAAATCCTGCGCAAGAGCGTCCAGCCCCGGCATTATCGCTGCCGGATTCAAATTGGAGCGGAATCGAAAGCGGACTTGCTCAAAGCGGTAGGCAATCCGCTCGATCCGGTAGTGCGCCAGCGCGCTGTGAATGGTTTTGTGCGCAACCCGCTGACCGGTCAACCCTACCTGCCGGGTTCGGCGCTCAAGGGCGCGATCCGCACTGCGGTAGTCAACACCTTCGCGCAGAAGCATCTGTCCAGCATCAAACAGGCGGTTTCGCCGCTATTGGAGAATCCGCGTGATCGTCGAAACGCCTGGAAGGCGCTAGAAACCGAGGCGCTCAATTTTGAGTTCCGTCGTTTGCAGGAAGACCCGTTTCGGTTGGTCAAGGTCGCCGATGCCGAGTTGCCAGCGGACCGGACCCGAGTGGACAAGGTCTGGCCGGTCAAACGCGACGGTAAGGAGGATACTCAGGGCATTCAAATGCACTTCGAGCGGTTATTGAGTCGGGGTGATGGGGTGGACCACTCGTTTGCCGTAGAGCTGGAGTTGGATGAGCAAGCCGCCGCCGATACGCGGGTCCAGGTAGGCCGACGCCTGGATTTCGAGACTATCCGGCGGGCCTGCATGAGTTTTTACGCGGGGCGCATTCTGGCCGAGCGCCGGCGCTTCTTCGCTGACGCCCAGTCCCCGGAGCGCATTTTCGGCGCACAGGGCCTGATCAAGATCAATCCCGATCAGGTGCTGGTGGCAAAAAGCATTCAAGAACGGGGAATCCTGCTGCGGGTCGGGCGGTTCAGCCATTTTGAATCGTTGTCGGTGGACGGTTTGCGCCAAGGCTGGAATGTTCAGGCGCGCAAACCGATTAAAGAAGGCTCCAGCCGAACTTTGTGTCGGTGTCGCGCTACGACTGAAGGAGCCAGCGCCGCCCTGCCATTTGGCTGGTTACTGCTGGAATTGGAGGAGCAGATGTAATTCTCATCAGGAAGATCATGTTGTCCGAAGCGGATCAACCGCATCGAATCAGCGCTAACCACTCATGGGAATTCGTGATGTCCAAGCCCTGTTTAATCGTGTCCACCTGTGGAACCAGTCTGTTGACCAATAAGGTCAGCGGTGATTTGCGCAACATGCTGACCAACTATGCCAATCAGCCCGATGCGGAAGACGTGCCGGCTGAACCGCGTCTACATATTCAGCAACATCTGGATGCCCGACGCAGTGAGTTAGCGCGAGAAACCGATATAAACCGTCTGATGGACCTGAGCGCTGAGTTGAATGGCTTGATCCGTCTTTATGGCGGCAATCCCGGTGCGGCTCGTGATCAGCATGTGCTTCTGGCGACTGATACATGGCTGGGCGAAAGCACTGCGCGTATGGTGGCGGACGTACTCGATCGCTATGGTCACCCGGTTGAAATCCGGCGTGTGCGGGATTTGCGTACGGATGACCCGGACAGCTTCCGTTGGGCAATGTCCGATTTGGTGGCGTGGTGCGCTGAAACGCTTAAAGGTTACCGAGACGCCGGTTATCGGGTGGTATTCAATCTCACCGGCGGCTTCAAGAGCGTGCAAGGTTTTATGCAGGCGCTGGGAATGGTCTATGCCGATGAGAGTATCTATGTCTTCGAACGCACTGAACAACTACTCCGTTTGCCGCGCCTGCCAGTGCAACTCGATTCCGAGGCGATTTTACGCCGGCACCTAGCGGTATTTCGGCGGATCGCGGCGGGTTTGCCGGTCTGTGAAGCGGAAGTGGCTGATGTACCGGAATCATTGGTAAATGTTCTTGATGGGCAAGCAGTATTTTCTCCCTGGGGCGAACTGGTTTGGCGGGAAGCCTGCCGGGGAATTTATAGTGCCGGGTTACTGCCGTTTATTACGCCCAAGCTGATTTCCGGTTCCCAGTTTGAGCGATCGTTGGAAAAACTTGGCCCCGATCAATTACGCCAAATCAATGAACGCCTGGATCAATTAGCGCGGCGACTGGAGGAAGGTGAAAATTACAATCCGCGTTCCCTAGATTTTAAAAAACTCAAAACGCCCGCGCAGAACAGCACCCATGAATGTGATGCCTGGGCTGAACACGGCGCTTTACGGCTATTTGGGCATTATGAAAGTGGGCGCTATGTCATTGACCGGCTGGATAAAGGTTTGCACTGATTTTTTTTGTGCGCGACTTGGATGATTTATTTACGCCGTGGTGATTCACGCCATGCCATTTCGTTCCATTCCAGGGCGTTGCCCTGGGCTGGAGTGAATACGCCATTTAGGGCTTCAAGTGCATGAAAATCCATTTTTAGCCCTGAAAGGGCGATTTAATTTAGCCTGGGGCATCGCCCTAGGTGATGAGGTGATTAACATTGAGAATATTCAAATGTCCGCAATCCCCATCACATCCGCAATCCCCATCACATCCGCAATCCCCATCACATTCACAATCCCCATCATATTCACAATCCCCATCATATTCACAATCCCCATCACATCCGCAATTCCCATGACATCCGCAATCCCGATGACATCCGTAATCCCAGGGCGTTACCCTGGGCTGGAGTGAAGACGCCCCTTTGGGGCTTCAAGCGCATAGAAAACCGGCAAGCTTGCCGAGCCTGCTGATGGCGCTGAGGCATGGCAAGCTTGGGGTGTTGGCTAATTCATTCCTCTTTATAAGGAGTCTTATTATGTTTACTGCTGATTGCGCCGCCGGCCTGGACTGGAGCAATGGTTTTGATGATTTCGATGCTGCGGATTGGGAAGGTTATCTGAGCGGCCCGGATGATGACGAAATCCTGCTGGCTGCTGATCGCGCCGCCGACCTGGACTGGGGTGATGATTT
>JBDHRB010000258.1:0-4389 GCA_039807355.1 Candidatus Competibacteraceae bacterium | reverse complement strand
GGGTTGTATAGCGATTAGCATTGTTCATACCTCGTTTCGTTTGCGCGTTCGGGGTTGTAGTGGGGCGCTCGCGTTGTTAGCCGCAACGCAAGCGCCTTTTTTCATACTGCTTCCTGCTCCCATTCCGTCCTATAAACAGCCTTGATATGCTTATCAAGGAGGTCGCCCATTGCTCTTTGCGCTTCTGTGCTGGTATTCGAGCAGTACCATGTAAAGATGGCTTGCTCGAACTTCTCACAATCCTCCTTATTGCAATAAAGATTGTTCATTGCGAGGCTCATCATATCGGCGATCTTCTTGGCTCCTTTCTCTTTATCGCGGTCACAAAAGAGATTGATTTGGAACCAATAGAAATCTTTCTCAAAAGCGGCATCCCGTGCATCGCGTTTGATTTCTTGTTCTTCCCATTCGTCTCTTTCAAAGTCATAGAGACTAGGGCTAATCGCATAAGCATTTGCAGCTAAATTCATGTCGTTTACTCCAAAGTAGTGAAGTGGTTACATCTCCCTAGTTTGAAATCCCGGTTTCTCCCTTTTACGCCTCCGAGCCTACCGGGAAAGAGGGCGCTACATCCGTTTAGTCCATATCCTTGTTATAAATTATAACAAATCAAGAAGAAAAAAGAAGTTTTTTCAGATAAAAAACTACTCGTTAAATAGCGCGCCCTGGCGAAAAGAAAAAGCGCATTGGCGAGAGGCGGGCGAGTGCGAGAAACCGCCACGGGGAGAAACTGGAAGCGGTAAACCCGGCAACGCCAGTGCGGGAGTTAGCCAGTCGGAGCGATAACGGGAGCGGGGCGACGCGGGCAACCGGCAGCAGCACCAGCCGGCCAGTGCGGCCAGGCGGCAGACCGAACAGCCGGGCGCGGCGACACAGGAACGCCGCCAGCAGGGGGGGAGGCGCAGCGCACGGCCAGGGCGCGGCTCGCGCCGCGCTGGAGCCAGCGCCGGCGACAGCCGGCGATACTGGCGACCAGCAGCGGGAGCGCCGGCAACGCCGGCACAACAGACCAAAAACTAAGAAGCCACCAAGCGAAAACCGGACGCCCAAACGCCAGAAGCGGCGGCAGGCCGCCAAGCGCCCCACGGCGGCAGCGCCGAGAAACCGCACAGAAAAACCACAACCGGCAACCCCAAACCCACCGCAAAGGCGGCAGACGCCCAAGAGCCGGAACCGAGGCCACAAAAGCAAGCGCCGGGCAAGGGAGAGGGAAGCAGGCCAGCGGGACAAGGCGCGGAAGGGAAAACCACCAACCCGGAACCGGGGCCGCCGGCAGCGACGGCACGAACCAACGCGACCGAACGCAGAGCAAAGGCGGAACGCCCGGAACCGAACGCCGACGCCGAGAAAACCACAGCACCCGGCGCAACGGCGCGAACGAACGCATCCGCGCCACCGGCACAGCCGACCGCGACGGAGCGGCCAGCGGCGAGCGCGGAACCGACAACGCTCGCCACTAATGGGCGGTATGCCGGCGACAGCCGGCGGCCACCAGAAAACCCGACCACCGCCGGGGAGGCGGTGGCGGGGAAAAGGGAAAGCGCCGACACGCCTAAGCGACCACGCAAGCAGCGGAAAAAACAGACGCCAAGCGCCGCGACGCCCGACCGCGACCGACCGGGACCGGCGGCGGCGCAACCGGGACCGAAACCGCAAACCCGCCGGGAACCGGGCGGACACAGCAGCCGCGACACACCGCCGGCAAGCGCCGCCCCCAAGACGCGGCGAACCGGCCAGCGGCAACCGGGCAAGAAAACCGCACAGCCGCAACGAAACCCGACAAGGCACGGGCGGACGGGCGGAAAGAGACGCCAAGGGCGCAACCCGACCACGGCGCGAAACCGCACCGGGCGGAACGAACAACCGAAGAGGCGAAAGGAACAGAAAGAGACACAGGGCACCCCCACAAAAAGCCAACAGCGAACGAAGAGAGCCACCCACCCGCCGCCGCCGGGAGCGGCGGAAGCGCCCGCCTGGAGCGGGCGACACGGACGGGAGGGAACCCCAACCACCACCCCCCAGCGGCAGCGCCGGAGGGGGCAAACGCGCGACGGCCCGAAGAGAGCCAGGGCGCAAGGGGGGAGGGAGCGCAGCGACCGGCCCTTGCGCCCGCCGCGAACGAAGGGCACAAAGCGCGAGAAGCCCCCCGGCGCGGCGCGGGGGAAAGCGAACGGAGAGAGCGCAAAAGCCAAGGACGGCGGGGGTACGGGGGCCGCGCCCCCGACAAAGAACAGGGATTCTTTTGTTTCGGATGCCGTGGAACATTCTCGGCCCCCTACGCCATGGATGGCGCAGGGCCGCACAGAGACGGTTCGGGCTAAATCACCGCGCCGCATACTTGGCTGTTGGCGCTGATGTCGGTTCTCGGCGCGGAATCAGCGATTTTTCCCGGAGTGGCTTTGATTGCGCTGCCGGTATGGCCGTAATCGTTTACGGCTCGCAGCATTGATCGTCGTTGGTCTGAGTGCGAGCACCTTGGGTATCGGCGCAAAAAAAGGGCAGCCCCAAAAGGAGCCGCCCACGCAATCAGTCGCAACCCGCAAAGACCACCGAGCCATCGGGAGACGCCACCGGACGGCACGACGCCCGGCCACACCACGGACAGCGATCCTCAGCCCCCGCCACCCAGCGCCGCAACGCCCGCAGCGACGCCCGCAACACCACCCGCCGAAACGCAGCGGCCCGAACAACAGCAACAGAAGAACGCAACACGGCAGAACCCCCGCCCGCCGCAACGCCGGAGCCAGCCAACCCAGCCCCCGCCGCGCGCCGCGAACGTGTCCATTCAGGCCCGCGAGGGGCCACGGTGACAAGGCCGAGGCGGGCGCATGGATGCGCCCGACCGCCAAGCGCGGGCAGGACAGCCCGCGCCGCCTTGTCGCCGGGGATACGCGGGGCACAATGAAAAGACACGCGCGCGCGGCAATGAAATAAACCCGCCCCGCTTGGAGCGGGGCACAAAACCGAGAACGTTGAAGTGAGGAAAACGTGTCTGCCGCGCCGGATGGACCCGAGCGGCGTACAGGAGAACGTCACTGTCCCACCCGTTCGCGCTACTCCTTGCCCAGCGTTTGCGGGCAAGAACGCAGAAAAAAGATTTTGATTTGTCCGTGTTCTACTCTAGGATTTATCATGGTTATAAAATATAACTGGAGGTGATAAAGCGATGAGCAGCGATGTTAGACACGCGATCACAGTTAGACGGGCAATACTGCGGATGAATCAGGCGACACTGGCGAAAGCCATTGGCGTCAAGCAGGGTTACATCAGCATGATTGAAACTGGCGAGCGCCCGCTAACGGATGAGCTACTGCAAAAAATTTCAGCGGCGCTAGGTTGCAAACCGGCAGACCTGACCAAATGGCAACAAACCGCCTAGCGGGCGATATAGCGGTCGGCTTGGAGTGGACGCCGTTTAGCCACGGCTTCGTGTTTTGGGAGTATCCCAGCCCTGAGCATCTGCCGCCCACTGATGAGGCTGGACAACGGGAATGGCTGGAGGGATTCCGGCAGGCTCATGCGGATTACCCGGATGAACCCTACGATCCAGACCACCCGGAGAGTGGGGAAACCGCAGCGGATGCACTCAGGCGGATGTTGCTTGGCAATCCGCATCTACCGGCGCTACAGACGCTTTTACGAGCTGGTGCTGATATTGAGACAGTTTGGCAAGAAAATGAGCAAATGCGTCAAATAAACCGGATTTTTTCTAAAACATTTCTAAAATATTACAGGAGTACCACACCACCAGAAAAGTAAACAAGCAGTTGACTTTTAAGAAAAAGAAAAGCCCGCTTGTTGCTTCGTCAGGCGGCAGCGGGCTTCAGGCTTCATGTACTACAAAGGGAGGCTTCCCTGTGATCAATAAGACTCTATCTTATCGGGATCGGTTCGCGTTCGCCAGTGCGCGAGCCGTTGATGACTCCATGATTCAGGGAGAGTCATCATGAAACTCGCTGATGTGACTTCATTCCCTAGTGAACAGGTTGCCTCGCTACCCGCTACGGTAGCCGAAATCGGCAAAATCCATTTCGAGGGCAACATCATTCCACATCAGTGGTATCAGCATGTCAGGCTGGAGTCCGGCAAGCCGGATTTACCAGCAATCGTCATTCTCGCCGAGATCGTCTACTGGTATCGGCCCTATCAAACCCTCGACAAGCGCGGTAAGCCGCTCCTGCGGAAGCATTTCGACGGCGATATGTTCCAGTGTACCGCCGCCTATTTTGAGTCGAAATTCGGACTGACCAAGGATCAGACCCGGAAGGCGCTCAAGCGTCTGGAAGATATGGGCCTGATCCGGCGGGAGTACCGAAGCATCATCCAGCAAGGAATCCTGCGCAACAACATCATGTTTATTGAGCCGGTTCCACTGGCGATCCTGGCGGT